>CALLVV010000104.1 GCA_938012815.1 uncultured Propionibacteriaceae bacterium | reverse complement strand
GTTGCGGCCCTTGGGGCCGAGGGTGACCTTGACCGCGTCTGCGAGGGTGTTCATGCCCCGCTCGAGGCCGCGGCGAGCCTCTTCGTTGAATTCGATGAGCTTTGCCATGGTGTTTCGGGAATCCTCCCGTCCAGCCGGGGCGGGGCCCCGGAATCCTGTTGTCTTGTTCGGCAGGAACAGTGCCCGCGACGGACGGCCCTTGGCCTCACCAAGCCTACCGGTAGCACTCGGAGGTCCCGAGTGCCAACTACATTTTTAGCACTCCACCGCGGAGAGTGCAAAGGACGGGCGTAGAATCCCCAGACATGACCCGCCCGGCGCGGGGCCCATTGCCGACGACCCCGAGGTGCCCCGGCAGTGGTCTTACGTCTCGGCCCGGGTCAGGCAGGCACCGGGCGGTCACATCCGGGAATCGCCGCACGAAACTTTCGGAGTCGCTGTCCAGGAAGGGCCGGAAACGAGGAGATGGAGACACCAGCGGCAATCCGTCCAGCTGCGAAACCCGACTGCCCGGCGATCCTGGAGGTCATGTTCTCCACCTCGATGAGCCGCGAGTCGAGCTGGTGGCGAAACACCGTGGAATCCCTCGAGACCAAGCTGGCCTCCGGCGGAGGCTTCGTCGCCGAGGCCGACGGCCGGGTTGTCGGGTGCGTCATGCATGTCGTCTCGGGCACGGACCTTGTGCTGCGCGGCCTGGCGGTGCGGCCGGAGTTCGAGGACCGGGGCATCGGCACCGCCCTGGTGGAGGCGGTCGAGGCCGGGGCACGAGCCCGGGACCTTCCCCGGGTGCTGCTGGCCGTCAGCACCTCCAACCTCGAGGTCTGCGACTACTACCTGCGTCTGGGGTACGCCGTCAGCGACGAACCCTACGCACATGCCGTCCCGGGGCGCCCCTCACCGGTGGTGTTCACCAAAGAGCTGTGACTCGGCCCCTGCCAGGGGTGGTCAGGACAGCACCACAAAGATGTGATCGCGAGCCTTGAGCTCCTCGTCGATGATGATGTCGAACTCTTACCCGAAGGCCAAGCGTGATCGGATCTCCGGCGACGGCCCATCATTTCACTCCCGGAGCCTGCGGGCGGAGCGGGCGGCCTGACGTTGTGCGCGCTGACGACGCAGCCGTTTGACCAGCAGCGGTTTGTACCCGAGGGCCGCCGGATCGTCTATGAGTGCGTTGAGTCGCTGGTAGTAGCGGGTGGTGGAGCAGCCGAAACGCTCCATGATGGCCTGCTCCTTCGGAACATCGAAGGTGAACCAGCGTTCCTCGAAGTCGAGCATTGCGGCGTCACGCTCGGCGAGCGGGGTCTCCAGGGCAGCCTCGGTCATGACCCCATGCTACGCGACGATTTCTGGAGTGAATAACACTAGTGTCATTCGGTACGGCTCAGCAGGGCGGCCAACACCCGGATTTCCATGAAACCCCTGCGGCCCGGCTGAATCTGCAAGAGACTTGGAGCAACCCGCTGATCCGGGTTCACTGGTACAGAAGTTCATCTGGAGGAAACGATGCTGGAACTGATCGGGGTACGCCAGAACTACCCCTGGGGCACCAAGGACGCCATCCCCACCCTTCTGGGCCAACCCGCCGACGGCCAGCCTTGGGCGGAGCAGTGGTTCGGCGCCCATCCGCTCGGCGACTCCCCCACCCCGGACGGCTCAACCCTTTCGGATTACCTGGCACAGGACCCCAACCGGCTTGGCAGGGCCTCGGTGATGACCTTCGGACGTCGGTTGCCGTTCCTGGTGAAGGTCCTGTCGGCCGCATCCCCCCTCAGCCTCCAGGCCCATCCCACACGGCAGCAGGCCCGCGAAGGTCATGCTCGCGAATCGCTGATGGGGATTCCCCTGAACGCCTCCGAACGTTCCTTCAAGGACGACTGGCCCAAACCCGAGGCCATCGTCGCCCTGACCCCGTTCGAGGCCCTGGTCGGTTTCCGCGATCCGCTGCTGACGACCCAGCTGTTCGAGGCCTTGGGAGTCGGAGACGCCCTGGCCTCCGTGATTGGCCCCCTGCGTGACCGCAGTGGCGCCCCCGCCCTCCAGGAGGTCTTCCTGGACGTGCTCAGCCTCGACGACCGCCGCCACCTCGTCGATGAGGTTCTGGGCGCCGCCGTGAACCACCTCGACGCCCCCGGTGAGCTCGGCGTCTTCGCCCGCACGGCCGTGGAGATCGACGAGTACTTCCCCTCCGATCCCGGGATCCTCGCGGCCCTGCTGCTGAATCGTTTCTCCCTCGAACCCGGACAGGCCCTGGCCCTGTCCCCCGGAGTGATGCACAGCTACCTGCGCGGTACCTGCATCGAGGTGATGGCGAACTCCGACAACGTGCTGCGAGGCGGTCTGACCGGCAAGCACATCGACGTCGACGCTCTCCTGCACGTCGTCGATTTCACCCCGGGGCCGGGCGATGTGCTGCTCCCGAGCGGATCGGACGGAACCTACATCTACCCGACGAGTTTCGAGGAGTTCGAACTGTGGTTGCTGCAACCCACTGACGGTGGCACCCTGCAGCTCCCACGCGGGGACTCGGGAAGGATCTGCCTGGTCGCATCGGGATCATTCGAGCTGACCGGGGACGGCGATCCGATCGTCCTGAAGCCCGGGCACGCCGTTTTCGTGGCGGCCGAGGAGGCGGTCGTGGCGCGGGGCGAGGGACAGCTGTTCGTGGCGGCAACGGGTGTGTGACCACCTCCCGCGACCTCGACTTGGCCACTTCGTTTCGTCCGGGCACAATTGTGCCCACCTGCCTCCGTAGCTCAGCGGCCAGAGCGCTCGCCTTGTAAGCGAGTGGTCGAGGGTTCGACTCCCTCCGGGGGCTCTGAGCGGACGTTGCAGGGTTTCGCTGGTTTCGGGTTTCACTGGACGATACTGAAACCATGACTTCTGAGGATGCCATTCCCAAACGCCCCGGGTGGCTGGTTCTGTTCGCGTGGTGCGCGTTCCTGTGCACGGTGCCCTCCGCCCTGTGGCGGGTTGCGATGATCATGGGGTGGCTCCCGGGCACCTCGGACCTCCGCGCCCGTGAGCTGAGTCCGAACGCCGTCGACGGCTACCTCTACGTCTACGCCCTGAGCATCGTCCAGGTAAGTTTCGGCTTCCTCGCAGTGGGGCTGGTGCGCCCCTGGGGCGAGCGCATCCGCGGCTGGACGATCCCGCGTTTCATCCCCACCCTGCTCGGGATTCTCGGAGGATTGGCGGCTACCTGGATTTTCAACATAGCCATGGTTTCGGCCATCGCCTTCGGACTCCGGCCGGATGGAGGCACCATGAGCGGTTGGCCCCTGGTCATCATGGTCTGGTGCTATCTTCCCCTGCTGCTCTGGGGACCGCTCGCCGTGCTGTCGGCGTGCGGCTACTGGCGGGTGCGTAGACCACCCAGGACCACCGCTTCCCGGGCCGCACGGGCGGAGCCGGAGGACCCGGAGGATTGACGCCCTCACCGGGCAAGGACTTCGACAATCGGGTGAACCCCGAGCACAATTGGCGTCCATGAGTCCTGAGCCGAGCAAGTGGGCGCGCATGATCGCCGCGGACCCCGACCACTCCCATCGCTACATCGAACGTTTCAAGATCATGGAGGCGGCCGGGCACGACCTGTACGGCGAGGCCCGCACCGTGGACGCCATGGCACCGCGAGGTGCACGCATCCTGGACGCGGGCTGCGGACCGGGCAGGCACGCGGGCTGGCTCCACGAACGCGGCCACCACGTGGTGGGGGTGGACGTCGACCCCGTCCTGATCGCCGCCGCTCAGGAGGACCATCCCGGACCGACCTTCCTGGTAGGTGACCTGGCGGAACTGGACCTGCCCGCCCGCGACGTCGAGGCGAACTTCGACATCATCCTGTCGGCCGGAAACGTGATGGGTTTCCTGGCCCCCTCGACCCGCGTCGAGACCCTGCGCCGGCTCAGGGATCACCTGGCCCCCGAGGGTCGTGTGGTCGCCGGTTTCGGTGCGGGTCGCGGCTACGAGTTCACCGACTTCCTCGAGGATGCGCAGGAAGCGGGTCTGACCCCGGAACAGGCCTTCTCCACCTGGGACCTGCGTCCCTGGCGGCCGGGCAGCGACTTCCTGGTGGCCGTCCTCACCGCGTCCTGACGGATTTCTTGGATTTCAGGATCGCGGAACCGAACACCACCACCAGCAGGCCGATCGCGACATAGGTCGCGATGCGGGCGTAGGCGTCGAGCAGACCGACCACCGGCTCCCCGATCTGCCATCCGAACCAGAAGTACAGCGCCAGCCAGAACCCGCCCGCCAGGAAGTCGTAGAGGAGGAAACGTTTCAGGCTGAGCCCCGTCGCCCCGGACAGCACGAACACGACCGGCATGATGGGCAGCGGGATCGGCAGGTAGGCGATGACGAAACCCCAGGGGCCGAGTTTCTCGGCCCAGCGCACGGCCCGGGCGTAGTTGCGCGCCGCGCGTTTGCTGCTCCCCGCCCAGATCTCGATCATCCCGTGGCCCCACAACTTTCCCGCCCACCAGTAGATCCAGTCGAGCTTGATGCTGGCCAGGGCCGCGACCAGCAGCACCACCGGCCAGTGAGGCAGCCGCCCGACCTCGGCAAGCGCCCCGCTGGCGGCGACGGAGACCCGCCCGCCCGTGATCATGGCCAACACATCCGTGGCGGAACCGAAAAGCCAGCCACGCAGGGGAAGCGTCGCCAGCCCGTAGACGCTGTAGATCCCTATCCACACCATGCACGCGATGTCCGCGCGCCCTGGTTTGTGTTTCCAGGGCATGCCATCGGCCTGCCACCATTCCTCGGCGGCCTGCTCCTCGCCCTCGGCTTCGGGGATCTCTTCGGTGGTTCCGGGTTCCTCGCTCACCCGCTCGATGGTACGCGAGCCTCCCCAATGACGCCCCACTCCGGCAGCGGGCCTCCTTGCCGCGAAGGCACCTGCCGTGCCCGGGTCCGCTGTCCGGAAGGTGACCCGGCCGCGGTTCCGGGGTCTCGTGCCCCGGTCGCCACGTGACAACGCATCCGAGTCGTTGGTAACGCTCAGCGAAGAGATGCGTAACGGTCCCGGAGGTCGATGGGCATGTTCAACAGATGGTCCTCCAGCGACAGCTGCGCGTCTTCCATCATTGGTTCCTGCGTGGGCGAATGTGCCCCCCAGACACGACTGCACATCGCCACCAGATCCCGGCCCTCGACCAGTTCGATGCCAACCTCCTTGGCGTAGGCGATCGCTCCCTTCGAGAAGGTGGACGTGGTCACCACGATGAGACGATTCGCATTTTCGGTCGCGTTGGCACCGAAAAGCTTCTGAAGAATGGGGCGACCAACTGAGGCATCCGGTTTGAAGCATTTGCATTCGACCAATGTCCTCTCCCCAGTACGGAACATCTCCAGGTCGAATCCACCGTCCGCAACCGGGGGAGTGACCTCCACCCGGTACCCGAGTTCCCGATACAGTTCTGCACAGAAGATCTCGAACTGTCTCGGTTCTTCGGCAAACCGGTGGTAGAGGCCACCACTGGTGTTTCCAGTCCATCTCAGCCGGGCCCGGGCGCTGACCTGGTTCAGCTTGTCCATCTCCTCACGCGATGGAGCGATCACATGGCCCATCGAGCGAAGTCTGACGACAAACTCGTAGAATCGGAGCACGGATCGGGATGCGAATCGCCACCGCCCGAGCTCCAGCACCGAGAACCCTCTGACCACGGTGTTGTCGCGGTACCTGTAGTCCCTCGTTCCGTCCTTGTTCGCCTTCTGCCATCGCGGATACACCAGAATGAACGCGCCGGTTCCGCGGTTTATCTTGGCGGGCTTGACCCGGAATCCCCTAGGAATCCGCACACCGACGTCCGCCTCGGCACGAAGTCTGCGCACCACGGTTACGGCCACATCGACGACCATCAACAGGAGCCACACCGCCACAAAAACTGCGATCGCCACTCCGAGCAGGACCAGCACAGGGTTATCCGTCTCGACGAACGTTCCCAAGACCCTCAAAAATTGATCGAACATGTCCTTGTTTTCGTGATGTAGCGCCTATCAGGCGGAGAAAGCATACACAACCAGATTTTCGAATACACCCCGCCCTGGCAATTGCCACACGAAACCGCGAGAACCGATCAGCGAGCACCGGCCACCCGGATGTGCCACGCCCGGGCGCAACGGGAGCGAACCCCAGCCATCAGGGGACCCACTCCACCCCACCGATGGCCCCAGGAGGACTGGCCGGGTGCGGTGGTGTGCGATGGATGGTCGACTACTTCTCTCGCCAAAACCCTTGTCAAAAGGTTTTCTTCTTGTTCGAGGGGTGCCTGCCCGGAACATCGGGCTGCTGTTAATCTGTCCAGCGAGGAAGAGTCACTTCCACCACTACGGATCGTCGGGCACGTACCTGCCCGTGGAAAGGAAATGTGGCATGGCCACTGTCAGCTACCGTGAAGCCTCGCGCGTCTATCCCGGCTCGGATCGCGCCGCAGTCGACAAGCTCGACCTGGAAATCGCCGACGGCGAGTTCATGGTCCTCGTCGGCCCCTCCGGCTGCGGAAAGTCCACTTCGCTCCGCATGCTCGCCGGCCTCGAGGAGGTCAACTCGGGCTCGATCTTCATCGGTGACCGCGACGTCACCGACCTGCCGCCGAAGGACCGCGACATCGCGATGGTCTTCCAGAACTACGCCCTCTACCCGCACATGACCGTCGCCGACAACATGGGGTTCGCGTTGAAGATGCAGAACGTCCCCAAAGCGGAGCGGGAGAAGCGGGTCAAGGAGGCCGCCCACCTGCTGGGCCTCGAGGATTTCCTGTCCCGCAAACCGAAGGCCCTCTCCGGCGGTCAGCGGCAGCGCGTCGCCATGGGCCGTGCCATCGTGCGCCAGCCGCAGGTGTTCCTGATGGATGAGCCGCTGTCGAACCTCGATGCGAAGCTCCGCGTGTCCACCCGCACCCAGATCGCCGCGTTGCAGCGGCGTCTCGGCGTCACCACCGTCTACGTCACCCACGACCAGGTGGAAGCCATGACGATGGGAGACCGCGTCGCGGTGATGAAGGACGGCATCCTGCAACAGGTCGATTCCCCACTGGCCCTGTACGACACCCCGAAGAACCTGTTCGTCGCGGGTTTCATCGGTTCCCCAGCCATGAACCTCATGGAGGGCAAGGTCGTCGACGGTGGTGTCCAGATCGGCGACTACGTGGTCCCCGTTGCCCGCGAGATCCTCGCCAAGGCCGCCGGTGAGAGCGCCCTGACCCTGGGCATCCGTCCCGAGTCCTTCAGGATCGCCACTGATGGCCAGGGCATCGGCCTGGACATCGCCGTCGTGGAGGAACTCGGCGCGGACTCCTACCTGTACGGCACCCTCGCGGGGCTGAGCGAGGACGAGCTCGTCGGCGCCCAGCAGATCGTCGCTCGGGTCGGTGCCCGCCAGTCACCGGCCAAGGGTGATGTGGTGCGTCTCGCCGCCGACCCGGAGAGCGTACACGTGTTCAGCAACGCCACCCAGGAGCGCATCTCCTGAAGCACCCGAGACGAACGAGGTCCTGCGCCCCGGGGCGCAGGACCTCGTTTTCTCAATTCACCGGGCCGGGAACCGGCCGAGAGTCATCCGGCCAGAACCGGGACAAACCTGATGAGATGGGCGCCCGCGGCACGGCCGGGGTGCAGTAGTTTGGGGCCGGATCTGATGGCCCTGCACAGGAGACACTCATGGCGGAACTCGGCACCTGGACCCGCGCGATGCGCTCCGGACTCGGAACGGACACCTCCCACAGGGCGGTCGTGCCCCCCATCCATCTCTCGACGAACTACGTTTTCACTGCTCCCGGGGAGCCGGGCAGCTACGACTATTCCCGAGCCGGCAACCCCACCCGTGACCTCCTGTCGGACGCTCTGGCGGCCCTTGAAGGGGGTGCCGCCGCCACCGTGGTGGCGACGGGCCTGGCGGCCGTGACGCTGCTTGTCGAGGAGCTGGTCCCGATCGGTGGTGTGGTGGTCTGCCAGCACGACTGCTACGGCGGGACCTGGCGGCTGCTGAACCATCACGCCACCCGAGGCCGCCTGGAAGCGCGGTTCGTGGACTTCACCGACCCCGAGGACTTCGCGGCCTCCCTCGACGGCGCCTCGATGGTGCTCGCGGAGACCCCGTCGAACCCGCTGCTGCGGATCACCGACCTGGAAGCCGTCGCCGAGGCCACCCATGCCGCCGGCGCACGACTGGTGGCTGACAACACCTTCTGCTCGCCGTTGCTGCAGCGCCCCATCGACCTCGGCGCGGATTATGTACTGCACTCCACCACCAAGTTCATCAACGGGCACTCCGACGTGGTCGGGGGTGCCGTGGTCACTCGCGACCCCGAGGCCGCGGAGCACGTAGGCTGGTTGGCCAATACTCTCGGCCTGACCGCCGGCGCCTTCGACTCCTACCTGACGCTGCGGGGGTTGCGAACCTTGGATGCACGCATCCGAATGCACGCGATCAACACCGAGGCCGTGGTCGAGGCCGCACAGGGGCATCCCGCCGTGGCCGCCCTGCACTGGCCCGGGCTGGAGACCCACCCGGGACACGATCTGGCCGCCAGGCAGCAGTCTGGTTTCGGCTCGCTGCTGAGCATCGACCTGACGGGGGGTCGCCCAGCCGCCGAACGTTTCCTGAAGGGTTTGCAGGTTTTCCACCTGGCGGAATCGCTGGGCGGGGTGGAGTCGCTGATCTGCCACCCGGCGACCATGACCCACGCCGGCATGAGCCCCGAGGCCCGCGCGGTCGCCGGGATCGGTGACGGCCTGCTGCGTCTGAGCATCGGCCTGGAGTCCGCGGAGGACTTGGTGGCAGCTGTTTCCGAGGCACTGGAGAGGGCCCGGGGGTAACGCCGCGCCGCCCCCTTGAGGTCGTGGGAACCTGTGTGGTTAGACTGGCCGGACAATCGATACACAAAACGCTCATCCGTCACACAAAACGCTCACCGTCACCGTGCCCCGGCCTGACGTTCCATTCGTCGGCCCGGCCACCGCTGATGACCCAACGTTCTAAGGAAATGAGGCCCCATGACCCTCCTCACGGAAACCGTTCCCGAGAACCCCTCCCCAGCCGACCCCTGGGACGGTTTCGCCCCCGGACCATGGCAGGAAACGATCGACGTCCGGGATTTCGTCCAGCGAAATTACACGCCGTACGCAGGTGATGCAGCATTCCTCGCCGGCCCGACGGCCAAGACCCTGCGGGTCTGGGACACCTTGGAGAAGGACTACCTGTCGGTTGAGCGCGCCCGACGCGTCTATGACGTGGACACCGAGACTCCCGCCGACATCGATGCTTTCGCTCCCGGCCACATCAGCAAGGACGACGACGTGATCGTCGGCCTGCAGACCGACACCCCGCTGAAACGGGCGATGATGCCCAACGGCGGTTGGCGCATGGTGGAGACCGCCATCCGGGAGGCCGGAAAGGAACCCAACCAGGACGTCAAGGACATCTTCACGAAGTACCGCAAGACCCACAACGAAGCGGTCTTCGACATCTACACCCCCCGCATCCGTGCCGCTCGTTCCGCGCACGTGATCACCGGTCTTCCCGATGCCTATGGTCGCGGCCGCATCATCGGCGACTACCGCCGGGTCGCGCTGTACGGGGTGGACAGGCTGATCGAGTTCAAGCAGGCCGACAAGGCCGCCGTGGACGACGCCTCGTTCTCGGAGCACTGGGCGCGGTTCCGTGAGGAACACGCCGAGCAGATCAAGGCGTTGAAGAAACTCAAGGCCATGGCCGCCAGTTACGGTTTCGACATCTCCGGCCCCGCGCGCAACGCGAAGGAGGCCGTGCAGTGGACCTACTTCGGCTACCTTGCCTCAGTGAAGTCGCAGGACGGCGCCGCCATGAGCATCGGGCGGTTGTCGGCGTTCTTCGACTGCTACTTCCAGCGCGATCTCGCCGCTGGTCTGATCACCGAGGAGGACGCTCAGGAGATCATCGACGCCTTGGTGATCAAGCTGCGGATCGTGCGTTTCCTGCGCACCATCGAGTACGATCAGATCTTCTCCGGCGATCCCTACTGGGCCACGTGGTCCGATGCCGGCATCGGTGAGGACGGCCGCTCGCTGGTGACCAAGACGTCGTTCCGCCTGCTGCAGACGTTGCGCAACCTGGGGCCCGCCCCGGAGCCGAACATCACGATCTTCTGGGATCCGAAACTGCCCGAGGGTTACAAGGAGTTCTGTGCCGCGATCTCGATCGAGACCTCGTCGGTGCAGTACGAGGCCGATGAGCAGATCCGCTCCCACTGGGGCGATGACGCCGCCATCGCGTGCTGTGTCTCACCGATGCGGGTCGGCAAGCAGATGCAGTTCTTCGGTGCCCGCATGAACGCGGCCAAGACCCTGCTGTACGCCATCAACGGTGGCCGCGACGAGATGAGCGGCAAGTTGATCGTTCCTGATCACGAGGGGGTTGTGGGCGATGGTCCCCTCGACTTCGACGACGTGTGGCTGCGCTACGAGAAGATGCTCGACTGGGTGGCCGCCACCTACGTCGAGGCCCTCAACATCATCCACTACTGCCACGACCGCTACGCCTACGAGTCGATCGAGATGGCCCTGCACGACTCCGACATCGTGCGCACCCTGGGTTGCGGGATCGCGGGTCTGTCGATCGTGGCGGACTCGCTGTCAGCCATCAAGTACGCCAAGGTGACCCCGGTGCGTGACGAGACGGGACTCGTGATCGACTACATCACCGAGGGCGACTTCCCCACCTACGGCAACGACGACGACCGGGCCGACGAGATCGCCGCCGCCATCGTCCACACGGTGATGAGCAAGATCAAGGAGATCCCGCTCTACCGCGATGCCATGCCGACCCAGTCGGTGCTGACGATCACCTCCAACGTGGTCTACGGCAAAGCGACCGGCTCTTTCCCGTCGGGTCACGAGGCCGGCACCCCGTTCGCGCCGGGCGCCAACCCCGAGAACGGCGTCGACAACCACGGCATGCTCGCCTCGATGCTGTCGGTGGGCAAGCTCGACTACTCGGATGCCCTGGACGGCATCTCGCTGACCAACACCATCACCCCGTCCGGCCTCGGCCGCACCAAGGACGAGCAGGTCAAGAACCTCGTGGGCATCCTCGACGCCGGTTTCGTGCCCGAGGACTGCTGCTGATTCACCAACCAACCCAGGAGAAAGAAAATGGCAATCAAGACCTTTGACGAGCGCGTGTCCGACATGAAAGCGGCCCGCGAGGCCCGCGGCGACGTCCCCGGCCTGTTCCACGCCAACATCAACGTGCTCAACCGCGAAACCCTCGAGGACGCCATGGAGAACCCGGAGAAGTACCCGAGCCTGACGGTGCGTGTCTCCGGCTACGCCGTGAACTTCGTCAAGCTCACCAAGGAGCAGCAGCGCGACGTGCTGTCCCGCACCTTCCACCAGGGTTCCTGAGTGACCCAGACGACGACATCGGCCGCAGCTGACGGGATCACGGGCGAATACCGCCCCCAACCAGTGGCGTTGGAGAGCCCCCGGCTGCGGCCCGGTGGTTTCGGGGTGACGGGCATCGATGTCACCGACGATCTTGAACGCCACGACCACTTGGCGCAGGTGCGTTCTGGTGAGCTGGCGTCCATGCACTCGTGGGAGCTGGTGACCGGTGTCGACGGCCCCGGCACCCGGATGACGGTGTTCCTCTCGGGATGCCCGCTGCGCTGCCTGTACTGCCACAACCCCGACACCATGTTCGCCGCCAAGGGCCAGCCGGTGCGGCTCGACGACCTGGTGGGCCGGTTGAAGCGCTACCGGAGGATCTTCCGCACCACGGGAGGCGGCCTCACGGTCTCGGGGGGCGAGCCCCTGATGCAACCCGCCTTCGTGGGCCGGCTGCTGCACGAGGCGAAACAACTCGGCATCCACACCGCGATCGACACCTCAGGTTTCCTGGGCACCAACGCCACCGACGCTCTCCTCGACGATCTCGATCTGGTGCTGCTGGACATCAAATCCGGCATTCCCGAGGTGTACCGGAGGGCCACCGGCCGGGACCTGCAGCCGACCCTGGATTTCGCGCGGCGCCTGTCCGAACGCGGCACCGAGGAGGTGTGGATCAGGTTCGTGCTGGTTCCGGGCCTCACCGACGCCGTCGAGAACGTGGAGGCGGTGGCCGGGATCGTGGAGCAGATCTCCGTCGTGACGAGAGTGGAGGTGCTGCCCTTCCACCAGATGGGCCGCGACAAGTGGGCGAGTTTGAAACTGCCCTACACACTGGCCGACACCTCACCGCCGTCGAAGGAACTGACCGAGAGAGTCAGGGAGCAGTTCCGGACCCGGGGAATCACCACCTATTGATGAACCGCCCCTGGAGGCTATTCATGGGGCGCTGGCTGAGCCAGTTCGTGAGCGCTAGCAAACGGCTGAGTCGAAACCATCCGACAGCCGGAAAGTAGACCCGACCATGATTCCCCAGGAACGCATGGTGATGGTTTCAACACGACTCGCTCGCCAGCGCCCGAGGTCCGGCCGATCCCACGTCCGCTGATGGGCACCATGCCGATCAGGACGAAGCAAGACTGACGACGAGCTTGCCACGGACGTGCCCTTCAGCGAGCTCCGTGAACGCATCGCGCACGGCTTCGATCTCAAAGGGAAACGTACGCGCGAGGACAGTCTTGATGGCTCCGTCAGCCACCAGCTTGGCGACCACCTCGAGATCCCCGGGCCAGGCATGCCGAGAGCCCGTGAACCGGGCGCCACGAAGGATTACCCTCAGCGAGGGAACAAGGGTTCCGACCGCTGAGCCGCGCAGACCGAGGGAGAATCCGAGCTGAACGTAGTCCCTGCCATAACAGTCAAGCAGTTTCGTGATGGGGCCGGGCGACGCAGCGAGGATTCGATCCCTGACTCCGGCGCCGTACGCCACGGGAACGACCCCGAGCGAACGCAGGAATTCAGCGTTTCCCTCCCCCGCGATGCCAACCACCGTCGCACCGCGATGTATCGCGAGTTGTGCGGCCAGCGAACCGACCCCACCGGCCGCGGCGCTGATGACGATGACGTCGCTGCTCTGTACATCAAGTTCACGCAGGGCGCCGCAAGCGGTCCGCGCAGCGACGCCGAGCGCCGCAGCACTCTCGTAGCTCAGCGGCTCGGGCTTGTGGACGACATCTTCTACGGTGACCACAAGACGCTCGGCGAGCGAGCCGCACTTCGTCCTCGTCCCCGGTGCACCCCTCAGTGTTCCGAGGACGGTGTCACCGACGGTGAAGCCGTCAACACGGCTGCCCACCGCGTCGACAATCCCCGCGAAATCGCGTCCCACCCGTTTTGGGAAGCTGGGCGAGAACCACTGTGCAGGCTTGGACAGGGCGTCGATGAAACCAACGACTCGCAAGGCACGGGAGCCCTCGAAGACCTTTTCGTCCATTGGGTTGAGCCCCGCCGCCTTGACGACAACCCGGACCTCGCGATCACCCGGCTCTTGTATGGGAGCGTCGACCATCTCCAGCACATCGGGGCCACCGAAACTGCGGTACTGGACGGCTCTGATCATCACGTTCTCCTCGCTGCCGCATGTACGCCCAGTCGCCGCTCGACGTCCTCCGCGAGCGGCGACAAGCTACTACGATGGCTATATAATATGATTTTCATATCATAAAGGAGTGTTCATGAGCGAGGAGAGAGCGAACACGCACACGGCAGTCGGGCAGGCAATCCTGGCCCTACGACGCCTCAACAGCGCACTGATGATCAGCAACCGCACGGTCGGAGCGCGGTTCCACCTCAAGGACACCGACCTCGCGGTACTCGACACTCTGCATCAGAAAGGCCCCCAGACGCCGACCGAGCTGGCCCGCCGCACCCAAACCCACCTCGCAACCATGACCGGAATCCTGACCCGACTAGAACGCGACGGGTGGATCGAACGACGTCCCAACGAGACCGATCGGCGTTCCATCAGCATCCACGCGACCGGCATCAATCGCTTGACCGACACCTACGCGCAGGCCAACGAGCATCTCGCGCGTCTGCTCGAGTCATGGACGCCGGACGAAGTGAGCATGTTGACGCACTTCCTCTCGAATGCAAGCGAGGTCGCCACAGCAGCCGCCGAGGAGATCGGTCGAGACGCAGACTGGGCGGATCTGCACCGATCCTCGGAGAACGCCCCCTGATCGAAGGATCGCACACCACGACAACGTCCGACTGCAAGCCACTTTTTCCTCTGCCACAACTAGAACGGCCACAGCGCGAGAAAAGCGCTCAAATGAGGTCCAATATCACAACAGAGCAGGTAGTGTTGGTTTGTGCCCAGATTCCTAGCTGCCAAGCCAGATGCAGCGTTGATCCGGCTGCCTTGGAACACGCCACTGGAGGCGTGGCCGACGCAGCACTTGGTGGCGCTGCCCAGAGGCATCTCCAGGCACGTGGTTCGTTTCATCCAGGTGGGTGACGAGATCCTCGCGGCCAAGGAGATCCTGGAGGAGGTGGCGGTACATGAGTACCGTCAGTTGACCGAGCTAAGACGTCTGGGCGTGCCGTCCGTTGAACCCGTCGGGGTGGTTCTCGGACGCCAGAACAACGACCACGACCCCTTGGACCCGATTCTGTTGACCCGGCACCTACCGTTCTCCCTTCCCTACCGGGCGCTGTTCTACTCGGGCGTGAAGCTGGACACGGTCAACCGGTTGTTGGACGCCATGGTGGCGTTGTTCGCCCGGCTGCACCTGACCGGCTTCTACTGGGGCGATGTGTCCCTGTCGAACATCCTGTTCCGGCGCGACGCGGGCGAGTTCGCCGCCTACCTCGTGGACGCCGAGACCGGTGAGGTGCATCCCACCCTTACCGCCGGGCAGCGCGCCCACGACCTGGACATCGCTCGCACGAACCTGTTCGGCGAGTTCTGCGACCTGGAGGCCGGCGGGATGCTGGATCCCTCACTGGACCCGCAGTGGCTGGTGGACACCATCGAGGAGCGTTACCAGAACCTGTGGGCAGAGCTGACAGGGGTTGAGGAGTTCAGCGACTCCGAGATATACCGACTCGAGGGCCGCGTGCGTCGTCTCAACGCACTGGGATTCGACGTCGCGGAAATCGATGTGCAGACCTCCCCGGACGGCCGCACCATCCGCATGCAACCGAAAGTGGTTGAAGCCGGACACCACGCGCGGCGCCTGATGCGCCTGACCGGGCTGGACGCGGAGGAGCATCAGGCACGCAGACTGCTCAACGACATGGACACCTTCCGAGCGAAGCTCCCCGGGAACATGAGCGAATCGGTGATGGCCCACAAGTGGCTGACGGAGGTCTTCGAGCCCGCTGTCAGCCGCATCCCGGCCCATCTGGAGGGCAAACGTGAACCGGCGCAGTTCTTCCACGAGCTGCTGGACTACCGCTGGTACCAGTCGCAGCGGGAGAACCGGGAGGTCTCCATCGAGGAGGCCGCTGCCGGATACATCGCGGACGTGCTGGCCACGCTGCCCGACGAGCACATGAGCAATGTGGAGCCCGTCGGACAGGAATTGGTCAACAAGTACGACCCTTCCCAGGGATTCGTGGATGACCAGTACGAGAAGCCCTACGATCCTTGGGAGGACAGCGCCAACGACCCGGCCATCCCCGTCACCTTCGGTTTCGACATCGATGCCCTGCGCGCCAAGGCGGCCCGGGATTCCTGATCACCCCTCTGCCGACGGGCTGCACCGATGCATTGTCACCGTGCTCTGCGTGAGGCGTGGAGTCTCTCAATGATGCCGTGGTGCAGCCTGTCGGCCTCGACGATGGGAAGCCCGAGGGCCTCGACGTAGCATCTGGGACGCCGGGTCCAGTGTTCCCCCTCGACCGGGATGGTGATCGCTTGCAACGCCCACTGGCCCAGTCTGATGAACGGATTGGTGGACCCGACGTGGTCCGCGAGCAGCAACGATCCCCCCGGTTTCAACACCCTGACCATGTCCTCCACGCCGGCTCGCACGTCAGGGAAACCGCACAACGAGAAGGTACACACCACGGCATCGAAGGACTCGTCCCCGAACGGCAGCCGCGCCCCGTCGGCCCGCAGCAGCTCGACCTCACACCGGGCGGTGGCCGCGCGTCTTCTCGCCAGCTGCAGCATGCCCTCACTCAGATCAACTCCGACGAGTTTCACTTCCGACGGGTAGTGCGGAAGGTTGAGCCCGCTCCCGACCGCGACCTCGAGAACCTCCCCCACCGCCCTTTCGCACACCCATCGGCGGTTCGGCACCAGATAACGCTCCTCCACCCGTGCCACCCGCTCGTCGTAGCGAGCCGCGGTCCGGTCCCAGTAACGCCGCACTCTTTCCGTTCGCATGGTTTCAGGATTCCTCTTCATCTTTCTCCCGGCCGTCGGATTCGCGGTACGGGTTCAGGGTCCCAGAAGTCTCGGAGGGACGACGTCCACCCCGTCCCGACACCGACTGGCATGCTCACCGGTTGTCAGGATCACGAGATCCGCGATCCGCTCAGGGACGATTTCACGGGAAAGAGCTCGCGGTGGGTACGACTCGAACTGCGCTCGTCTGGTCCGGTCGCCGAGCGAGCGGATTCCCGGGAAACCGGAGGACTCGATCTCCCGACGTAGTCGGCGAGTCTCAAATCGCAGGCGTCCACTGCACCTTGTCATCGTTCCAAACCGTAGCCATCCGGCAGCCGTTACTGCACTTCTCAGTCATCAGGGATAGCGTGATTTCGGTTCGTCCGCTGACGCCGGGCACCGGGCGGCACTAGACTTCACAGGGTGAATCTGCGCCTGTACAACACCGCCACCCGAGCCGTCGAGGAGTTCGTTCCCCTGGTTCCCGGGAAGGTGTCGATCTACCACTGTGGACTGACGGTGCAGGCCTCCCCGCATCTCGGACACATTCGCAAAGAAGTGGTCTTCGACGTGCTGCGCCGCTGGCTGACGCATCAGGGTCTCGACGTCACCGTCGTCGCGAACGTCACCGACATCGACGACAAGATCCTCGCCAAGTCCGCCGCCACCGCTCCCCCGGTGCCCTGGTGGGCCTGGGCCCAGCGCCACGAGCGCGAGTTCGACGCCGCCTACCGGGCGCTCGGCGTGGCCCCGCCCACCTACGAGCCGCGCGCCACCGGTCACGTCCCGGAGATGATCGAACTGGTGGAGGAGCTGCTGGAACGCGGCCACGCCTACGTTGCCGACGACGGTTCCGGGGATGTCTACTTCGACGTGCGGTCCTGGCCGCGTTACGGGGAGTTGTCGGGCCAGAAGGTCGACGAGATGGCCGCGGCGGAGGACGCCGATCCGCGTGGCAAACGCGATCCCCGCGACTTCGCCCTCTGGAAGGGACACAAACCCGGGGAGCCCGAGACCGCGTCTTGGCCCACACCCTGGGGCCGGGGACGTCCCGGCTGGCACCTGGAGTGCTCCGCCATGTCCGGGAAGTACCTCGGTGACACCTTCGACATCCACGGCGGCGGCATCGACCTGCGTTTCCCGCACCACGAGAACGAGCTGGCCCAGTCCGCCGGGGCCGGGCGTGGTTTCGCCCGGGTGTGGATGCACAACGCCTGGGTGACGATGGCGGGCGAGAAGATGAGCAAGTCGCTGGGCAACACGGCGCTGATATCGGAGGTCACGAAGGCTTTCGATCCGCGCGCGGTGCGGTTTTTCCTGCTGGCCCCCCACTACCGCAACCAGATCGAGTTCTCCCCCGCCGACGAGCAGACCCGAGGATCGTTGGCGGAAGCCGAGAAGGGCATCGAACGCATCGACTCCTTCCTGGTCTCCGCCGGTGAGCGCGGTGTGACGCAGGGCACGGTCGGGGGACCGTTCTGGGAGGCCTTCGAGGCCGCCATGAACGACGACCTGGCCACCCCAACCGCGGTGGCCACGCTCTTCGAGGCCGTGCGAGCGGGGAACAAAGCCCTGAGCGACGGCGACCCAGGGACCGCCGACCTGTACGCCACGGTCACCGAAATGACCAGCATCCTGGGAATCAACCCCTGCGACGCCCCGTGGGCCACCGCCACCGGGGGCGACGACCTGACCCCCGTCGTAGACCGGCTGGTCTCCACGCTGCTGGAGCAGCGCGCCGAAGCCAGGGCCACCAAGGACTGGGGGCGCGCTGACGCCATCCGCGACACCCTCACCGAGGCGGGATTGAGCATCACCGACACCCCGGAAGGGGCCCGCTGGAGTCTGGAGAAGAAATAGATGGCAGGCAACTCGAGACACCCCGGGGCCGGTAAGCGCGGCAAGGGCAACACCGCGGGTTCGGGCGGGCGGATCCGCCGTTCCCTGCGGGGCAAGGGCCCCACCCCGAAGGCCGAGGACCGTGTCTACCACAAGGCGTACAAGGCCAAACAGGAGGCGTTGAAACGCCAGGCGAACCGTCCGAAGATGAAAACAACTGGCCACGCCCCGGTGGGGGCGGACTGGGTGGTGGGCCGCAACCCGGTGTTGGAGGCCCTCACAGCCGGGCTACCCGTGAAGCAGGCCTACGTCGCCGAGGGCGCGGAGCGCGACGACCGGCTCCGCGACATCCTCAAGTTCGCAGCCGAGCACTCGCTCCCATTGCTGCAGGTGACCCGGGCTGAACTGGACCGGGTGACCGGCGGTCTCGTCCACCAGGGGGTGGCCCTGCAGCTTCCCGCCTTCGACTACACGGACGTCGAGGACATCTTCGACGCGGCCTTCGAGGTTCCGTCGCGGGGTCTCGTCGTGGCCCTCGACCAGGTGACGGATCCCCGCAATCTGGGCGCGATCATCCGCTCGGCCGCCGCCTTCGGCGCGCAGGGCGTGGTGATCCCTGCCCGCCGGTCGGCCTCCATGACGGCTGCCGCGTGGAAGACCTCCGCGGGGGCGGCGGCGCGCATTCCCGTCGCGAGGGTCACGAACCTGAACCAGATGCTGCGCCGCGCCTCCGGGGCCGGTTTCACCGTCGTCGGTCTGGCCGGTGAGGGCGCCACCCCGCTGTCGGGCATCCCAGGGCTCGACGGCCCCGTCGTGGTGGTGGTCGGATCCGAGGGTGAGGGCCTGGCGCGTCTGGTGCGGGAGAACTGCGACGCCCTGGTCTCGATCCCCATCACCTCCGCTGTGGAGTCGCTCAACGCGTCGGTGGCGGCCTCCATCGCGCTCTACGAGATCAGCCAGCAGCGCATCTGAGATCACCTGCGGATCGGAGTGCTACGCCAGTACTTCCTCCAAGGGCATCGATCTGTCATTGCACGGCCGACGAACCCGAGGTCATCGGCTACGCCCTCAGCAACCGACCACGCGAGAGCCTCGGCTGCATTGCCTCAATCGATTTTAAAACCAGCAGCTCCTGCCCCAGAGAAAGAAATCGTTTGGGAGCGGCACGAAACCTCAGGAGATTCGCTGTCAGTTGTGTCTGATCGACGCCGAACACCGGCGACAAGCCGTTAACGGGTGCGTGAAGTGGCAGCCGCGGCGCGGAAGTCGCGGGGGCTGAGGCCGTATCGGCTCTTGAACGCGGCGGAGAAGCTGAAAGGGCTGGCATACCCCACCTGGCGGGCAATGGCGGACAAGGTGGCATCGCTGCGATCGAGGAGATCGGCAGCCGTTGCCAACCGCCGCTGGGTCACGTAGGTCATGGGGGAGACGCCGAGCGTGGCATTGAAGCGCCTCGTGAGAGATGCTCTGGAGACACCCGCTAGAGCCGCGAGCGACTCCACCGCCCACTCGCGCGCAGGGTCCGCCTGCACCGCCTCCGTGACTCTGCGTACCACGTCGTCCCGGGGGGCGGAGAGGAGACTGGCATGGTTCTGCGCCCCGGTGTTGATCCAGGCACGCAGCGTGGTGACGAACAGGGCATCCAAGAGCCTGTCCAGGACACTGGACTGCGCGAACCCGTCGTGGGCGGTTTCGCGGTTCAGCAGACTGACCAGCTCCGGGACAGGGGCGTTCACCAAGAACCATGGTGGCAGTGACTGCAGCATCAGTCGCCCCAGCTCGGAGTGGTGCCGGTAGGTGCCCACCAACAGTTGATCCTCACCCTGCGGATCATTGCCCCACGTACGGGTCCCGGCACTCAGCTCCTCGGACAGGTCACGGCCGTCCGGGCTTGAGCAGACCTGGCCGGCCCCGATCCTGGTACCACCACCATGGTCCTGGTCTGAGCTCAGGGTGTAGGTCGTAGGAGAGCGCACCACAAGGATTTCACCGGCCTCGAATCGGTGCGGACGTGATCCGTCTGCTGTGATCCAACCCCCACCGCTAAGCGCGGGGATGATGGACAGCGGCGCCTTGTCCTCCACCGACAACGACCAGGGCCGTCCCATGACCACGCGTAGCAGGAACGCGTCGCGCGCATGCGGCTGAGCCAGGAAGTCCTCCAGCAGGTCCATACCTCTGAAGTCTAGGGGCGCCGAGCCGATGTCGTATGGAGGTGAGCCGCCATCCCATGGAGCTGTGGATATCTCGCTGATGGAATGGAAGTGGCCAAGCAGCGATCGGAGAAGCGCCGCTTGGTTTCGGTTGGCACCCCGGTCTTTCGGAGGAGAGGATCATGTCACTGATCAACATTGTGTCCACATGCGGCGCGGTCGGCTCCGCCATTGTCGGGGGTGTCTACGCCAACTTCTCGGCCAGGGTGATGCCTCGGCTGGGTTCACTGCCAAACGCTGAAGCGATCGAGACCATGCAGAAGTTCAACCGCGATGCCGTGCAGGCACCGTTCATGACCTTCTTCTTCGGTACAGCGGTCGCCAGCGTTTGGACCGTGGTACACGGCTTGGGTAGGGAGGAGCGGGCCGTCAAAGACCTGATCTCTGCTGCAGGAGGTGTTCTGTATCTGGCAGGCTGGGTGTTGACCATCGCCTACAACGTTCCGCGCAACAACCGCCTGGATGGCGTGGTGGCGGGAACTGCTGAGGGGGCCCGGGTCTGGCACACGTACCTGGATGAATGGACCGCCGCGAACAGCGTGCGAGCCGTTCTCTCGCTCTTGGGAGCTGTGGGGCTGGGCGTTGGAGCTGCCATGAACGTCTTCTCCAAACCGCAGTGACCGGCTGACCGGTAGGGCCAGACCTGAATTGTTCCGACTGCAGCGCGCCTTGCCTGAAAAGATCAGCCATACAGAAACAGGAGCCATCATGTACGTCATCTCTGGAGCCACCGGCCGCATCGGTTCAGTCGTTGCTGGCCGTTTGCTGGATTCTGGCCGCCCCGTCCGTGTTATCGTCCGCCGTCCAGATGCAGCCGCCGATTGGACCTCCCGAGGGGCTGAAGCGGTCGTCTTGGACCTGCGCGACAGCCAGAAGCTCACCGAGGCCCTGAACGGTGCAACAGCCTTCTTCGCCATGATGCCCTTCGACCTTTCCGTGCCGGACCTGGACCAGTACGCCGCAGAAGTGGTCCAGTCGGTCTCCAGCGCAGTCAAGAGCTCCGGTGTTCGCCACACGGTGATGCTCTCCTCCGGCGGCGCGGATCTGGCCGAAGGCACCGGACCGATTCTGGGCCTGCACCACATGGAACAGGCACTCGCACAGACAGGCACCATCCTGACTGCGCTGCGCCCCGGACACTTCCAAGAGAAGTTCGGGGATGTCCTCGGAGCCGTCCTGCATGAGGGGATCTTCCCAGTTTTCGCCTCAAGTGCGGACACACCCCTGCCCATGGTGGCCACCTGCGACATTGCGGAGATCGCGGTCCAAGAGCTGCTGGCAGACACACGGTCCAGTGAGACTGTGGACATCGTGGGTCCGGAGTACACGGAGCGTCAGGTTGCTAGATCGCTGAGTGATGCCCTGGGAAAGCTGCTTGAGGTCGTACCAATCCCCGAGCCCGATTGGATGGATGCCTTGACGGAGGCCGGCTTCGCCCCGCACATCGCGGAGAGCTTGGTGGACCTGTACCGGGCGGACGAGCAGAAGCGGCTAGGGCCGCGCGGTAATCGGAGCATCCGTGCGACCACGGATATCGACACCACGGTCCAGCAGGTGCTCGCGCAGGAGGCCTGACCCTCCGCCCCCCACATCGGCAGCTCCTTGGACGACGGGGACTCGGCCGGACGGCGACCATCTCTCGGGGTCAAGTCACGCAAGGTCCTCCAGATGTTTGAAGGGTTGGTGCGGACCACTGGTACCCAGACCGTCGCAGACTCACCTCGGAAGGTCTCTGCTGGTGTGTCCCTGATGTGGCTTCCCTGTTCAGGGGGACGCGTCCACGGGCAACTTTGGTGAGGATGGATTCGGCGATGGCCGCCCAGACAAGGGGTCAGGGGTTGTCGTGGGCGGCGAGATAGCGCTCGGCCGCGGTGATGAGGTCGGGTACCGAACCGAACACACCACGGCGTAGGGCCTTGTCGATGGGTTCCCGGAACCAGCGTTCGACCAGGTTCAACCAGGATGAACTGGTCGGGGTGAAGTGGAATTGGCCCCGGGGTGGCGCGCCAGCCAGCGGGTCACAGTGGCGTGTTTGTGGGTGACGTAGTTGTCCAGGATCACGCGTACGTCTAGGCCGGATGAAGGTGAAACCCCGCTGTCGGGCGTCTCGGGGGTTCGACAGCCCCGTCGTGGTGGTGGTCGGCTCCGAGGGAGAGGGCCTGGCACGTCTGGTGCGGGATAACTGCGACGCCCTGGTCTCGATCCCCATCACCTCCGCGGTGGAATCGCTCAACGCGTCGGTGGCGGCCTCCATCGCGCTCTACGAAATCGGTCAGCAGCGGGTCTCGTAGGCCGAGATCTCACCGACTCTGGGACCGTAGCTGCTCGCCGGGTCGTGATGCAGGTCGAGCCAGATGTCCACCAGGGCCCAGGCCGCCGCTGCCGCTATGACGTTCTGACCCATGCACAGGATCTGGGCGTCGTAGTTCTCCACCGACCCCCGGACGGTCAGCAGGTCATGGGCGGTCGCGGCCCGTATTCCCGGCACCTTGTTGGCTGCAATGGCGGTGCCGATGCCGGTGCCGCACACGAGGATGCCCCGGTCGGCTCTTCCCTCCGCGATGGCCCGGCCCGCCTGGAAGGAGATCCCCGGGTAGGTGATGTCCGGCGTGGACAGGTCCACCAGGGCGCTCACCCGTTCGTCGCCCGCAAGTTTCTCCTTGAGCGCTTCCTTCAGCACGGCTCCGTTGCCCGGAGCGCCGATGATGATTCGCATGTCCGAAGCCTTTCATGCCGGGACGCGTGATGCCGGCTCCGGGCACCTCATTCCTGTTCCTCCTCGATGTGCATCAGGAGCGCGTCGCGGACGAACTCGGCGCCGACCCGTCCCCCGAATGCGTGCCGCATCGCGGGGTCCTGCACGTACATGCGGGCAAGCCCGCGGATCATGGCCGATGAGCGTTCCCGGTCGCCGGTGTGCGTCGGGGTTCCCGGGATCTCACCGAGCCAGGCCACGTGCCGGTCGACGAGCCGGCGTACCTCCGGGGAGTCCAGCGCGACCCCGGCCCGCTGGGCGCGAACCCAGTCGGCGACGAGCCGTTCCGAGCGCTTCTTCCACGCCTGCTGCTGGGCGAGGGTCTTGCCGTGCCACCAGTCATGGCCCGCCTGGTAGGCCTCGCGGCCCCAGCGCGCGACCACCTCTTCCTCATGAAGGTCGTTGAACCCGTCGAGCAGCACGTCCGGTCTCGGCGCCCTCCCCTCACGGCGCGCCTCGAGAAGGTGTTCCACGGCCCAGATCCTCCGGTCCAGGGCGTCCCGTTCCCGGCGCAGCCGCTGGATCTGTTCCTCAAGCGCCTCGTCCTCCCGACCCTCCGTTTCGCCGTCCAGGAGCTCGGCGATGCCAGCCAACGGCATTCCGGTCTCGCGGAGCAACAGGATGCGCTGGAGTCGCGCGACGGCCCAGGCATCGTAGAAACGCAGTCCGGCCCCGGAGGTCCGGGTCGGGGGCAGGAGGCCGATGTGGTCGTAGTGACGCAGCGTCCGGGTCGAGATGCCGGCGCGTCTTGCCAGTTCCCCGGTCGGCCACTCCACCACATGCCCCTTATCCCCCGAAGCGGTTCGTCACCTCCAAGGCTGCCACACCGGCCTCCGCGATGACTCTCCAGTTCGTGCGCACCGAGGCCGCGGCGGTGGTTCCGTACCGCTCCAGGTATGCGTCGACGATCCGGTTCCCCGCCGCGTATCCCGCCCCGGTCGGCAATCCCACCGGTGCGGCACCGAATCTCGTTGCGGAGGCATCGCCGAATACCCAAGGGGTGAAGTTCTGCATTCCCGTGATCTCCATGCCGGAGATCACCTTCGCCACGGCGGCGTCGTCTCCCAGGCAGGGCACCGCGAAGTGCGTGTAACCGCGCCGGCCGTGGAGTTCCCTGGCGAAGGCGTCGGCCAGCCCCTCGGCGACGACCTGCTCGCCGAGGGCAACCGCCATCGGGTCCCATGCGATCCCACCCCGCCCGTAGCGGACGTTGTGGTGGAACTCGTGGGCGGCGATGGCCTCGATCCGGTCGCGCACCACGAGATTCGGCCACAGCGTCAACTCGATGAATCCGGGGATTCCGCCGAATGCCGACAGCCCCTGGATCTCCTCCATGAAATGG
Source organism: uncultured Propionibacteriaceae bacterium (assembly GCA_938012815.1). Lineage (GTDB taxonomy): Bacteria > Actinomycetota > Actinomycetes > Propionibacteriales > Propionibacteriaceae > Arachnia. The sequence continues at coordinate 554 of CALLVV010000104.1, read as the reverse complement.
GTGTCCGTCGGGTCCCCCAAGGTCACCAGCACGGTCAGTTCCCCGGGAAGAACCAGGCCGGGATCGGCTGCGGTGAGCGCCCGGGCCGCCTGGCGGATACCCGCCTCCACACGCTCCCAGACCTGCGCATCCTTCAGCTCTTCCAGCCCGGCGCGCAGCTGCTCATCGGCCTCCTCGACCGGGAAGCCGAAGGTTCCTTCGTGCATGGCGAGCTGGTCCGGACCTCCGGGAATGAACGGGTACATGCCGTCCATGGGGGATCGCATGCGACGGATGAGGTCAGGGCGATCGGCGATGGGGGCATCCAGGATCTCCCGGGTCGCCGCCAACGAATCGAGTACGGTGATTTTCATGCGCCCGAGACTCGCAGGTGACGCACCGTCAACTGCAAATCAGCCGCCGCCTCGGACCAGCGTCTCGGAAGAGCGAGAAGAATTCGGGAGCAATGACCATTGCCCCTCCGCCTGCCCTCCCGCCATTCGCCTGCCCTCCCGGCAAGAACGCTTGTCTTGTGGGCGTCTGCTTGCGCTGCAGCGCAAGCAGACGCCCACAAG
>CALLVV010000103.1 GCA_938012815.1 uncultured Propionibacteriaceae bacterium | reverse complement strand
CAAAGAGGTGACATCATGGATTGAACACTGACTGCGATCAGACCAGACTTCATTCTGCGATCGGGTACCGCACCCCGAACGAAGTCCATCAAGATATGGAGGAAAACCGAGACGGCAGCCTCAACCATAATCCAAGTTTTTCACTACCGTCCACAAAACCTATAGCAGTCCAGGTGTCAGGATTAGGAGGTGTGAATTAGTTCGCACAAGTCCATCGGGTCTGGTCGCGATCAAGGCTTGTGGCAGCGGCTGTCTTTCATTGTTTTATTCTGCTAATTTTCAGAGAGCAGGCTGGCGGCCCATTGTGCGGCTTGTTCCTGTTGGCCAGCGACGAGAACGTCGCCAGCGGTGACGGTGAAGGAGGGGCCGCGTTCCACTTGGAAGCCTCGTGCGCGCAGCTGTTTGGCAGCTGCTTTCGCGGCGCAGCCGAATAGGGTGGCGAACCTTCCGGCGGATGTATCGAATGTGATGGTTCGGGTCCCGGCGGGGATGTTTGCGTGCTTGGCCCACTCCGCAAGTCCTCGCTGCGGGGGTGGTTGGATGCGATTCGCGCTGCCAGTGGAGCTGCGAGTGGCGGCCAACTGTCGGCTTTTGGGAGTCGGCAGCGCAGCCTCGTGGGTCGGGGCGCCCAGCAGTAGCAGGTTGATGTCGTCGGGGATGACATCGGGCGCCTCGTCGAAGCTCTGAATCTGGGCGTTGGGCAGGGTATCCGCAATGGCGTGAGCGATTTGCAGTGTGTTGCCGAAGTATGACTCGATGATGATGAGTGTGTTCATTGCTTTTCCTTGGGCATGGTGATGACCAGGACGTCGCCATCCGTGGTGAATGGGGCAGGGGTGAGGGACTTCTTCGCGGGGCCTTTGAGTACGGCCCCGTTGTCTGTGCTGAACCGGGCGCCGTGGCTGTCGCAGACGATTTCCTGCCCCTCGATTCGGTCGACCTTCACGCCGGCGTGGGGGCAGGCCGCGTAGTAGGCGTGGAAGGTTCCCGCTGTCGGCTGCGTCACCACGTACCACCCGACCAGGGCCCCACCGTCTACGGGCACATCGGATTTCTGGACGCGCTGGGTGCCGCCGTCGCCGCTGCGCTCCGTGCTGCAACCCGGCAGGCCCACGATGGCGAGGGTGGCGCCTGCGCCGAGGCCCAGTGAGGTGTGGATCAGCGTGCGGCGTGTACACATGTGTGTGGGCGCCTCTCCGTCTCGATACATGAACTCTCCTAAGTGATACATTGTGTATCAAGTACGGTATCGTGCAGCGAGTCGGAGTGCAACACGAGGTGCTCCAGAAGGAGGACGAGATCCTGTGAGCAGGGCGCAGAACAACCCTCGGAGGAGTGGGGAACAATCCCTGCCCGGTGGTTCCTCGGCGCTGGGGGTGCGGGAACGGCTTCTCGCTGCTGGGGTCGAGATCGTCTCCGAGGTCGGTCTGGACACGGGGCTTGGGAGGCTCAACTTCGAGGAAGCCATCAAACGGGCACACGTGGCGCGAGCCACCGCCTATCGCCAGTGGTCGACCAAGGAGGCCTTTGGGAACGCCGTCCTCGTGGAGCTGGCCAAGGGGTTGCACCTCGCTTCCGATTTCGTGGCCGAGGTTCCGGCCATCGTCGCGGATATGGTCGGTGATGGATCAGTGCTGGCCACGCCTCAAGGGCGTCGGAACCTGATCGTCGACCTGACCCGGACGCTCGTCAAAGGTGATTTCGAAAGCGTCCTGCAATCACCGAGCTGGCATCTGCACACAGCACTCAGCGCCGCATCCTCCTCGCTGACCGATCCCGAACTCCGCGCATCCGTTACCGCGGCACTGCACGCGTCCGATCAGAGACGCATCGAAGCTCGCGCCCAGCTGTACGGGCAGTTCGCCGCATTTGCGGGTTATCGCCTGCGTGCCCCCCTGTCGGGCCCCTCCGGATTCCGGCAGATGTCCGAGGCGGCAGGCGCCGCCTTCACGGGCTTCCTGATTCGCGCCCAATACGACACGACCGTCACGGCGGAGACCATGCGACTCCGGGCCTTCGGCATGTCGGAACCGCGCCAATGGAGCCCACAGACTTTTGCGTCGGCAAACGGAATCTTCTCCTACATCGAACCCGACCCGGGCATCACATGGGACCAGGAACGAATCTCAGACCTGCTGCTGACCGACTTCACCAGCCTGTTTCGCGCCCCACAGCTGTAGCCGCGAAACCTGATGGGGCGGTCTCGCCTCACTCGTATGTGAGGTAGGGGGCCTGGTTGAGGTCGACAGGACGAGGCCCCTCGGTCCCTCGCGAGGCTGGATCCGGTGTCATGCCGTCTGACCTCGGGCGTCGTTCCGGGGGCCATCACTACCGCAGCCGGACCTGACCGGGGCCGCCCTCTCGGAGCTGACGCTCTCCTACTGGTCCAAGAGTCTGTGTGTGGTCGTGGGGGTCAAGAAGATCGGCCGTCCGATCCGGAACCGGACTTCGGTTTGCCCGCCAGTACTGAAGGCACCCGGCTCAGGTTTGCTAGCCAGTTGGACATGCCCGGATCGATCCAAGAGGTGACCAGCAGCATTGCGGCATGCAGGTCGGCCAGGGGGAAGCGATGAATCGGCTCGTGGTGTGCGATCCTGTTGCGCAACGTGAGCAGCTCCTCGGCATGTTTGTAGACCACTTCGCGGCGCTGCGGCCTCATGCCGGGAAACGCCTTCCTCAGATGCGGAGCCCAGAGAGTGTTCTGGTAGCGCTTCGACAGCAGGAACCTCCAGAACCCGAACGACAACTCGGCGACGATGCGTCCCTCGGTCAACGGCTTGCCCTTCTGCGACAGGGTTCGACGCGCCTCCTCGATCTGTTCGATCCTGCGATCATCGAACATGCTTGTGGGATCGTCCAGCCAAGTGCCCGTCCTCTTGCCGTGCCAATGCCTGAGCTGTTCGCACAGCGCGTTGCGCAGCACCACCTCGAAGACGCCGAGCACCTCATGAAAAGCGCCGCTGACCCGGAGGTTCCAGACGTACAACTCCTCGGCTAAGGCGTAGTCGTTACCGGTTTCAGCGAGGTAGGGTCCCAAGCGCGCCTGCGTGACGTAGCGCTCGACCGATGCTCGATGCGCTGGATGATTCAAGGCTTCCTCCAAGTGTTCGTCCCCATCGCCTGCAAGATTGCGTCGGCCCTGCTCGTCTGGCACAATGGATCGCGAACACCCCGGATGACCCCTCGTTCCTCGAAATGATGTCGCCGGGGTTTTGTTTTGCGCAGAACGTAACGACCCCGGCTGGTCATGCTCCGCAGCAGTTTCCTCGAGGGCAGGGAACCAGCGCCGCTTCGTATCCCCGTCTTTCGTCGCCGCTTCATCCGGTCTGCCCTTCTTGCGCCAGCTGCTCCCAAGTCACAGCCCGGGACGGACGATGCTCTGCATGTGTGGGTCACCGGTACCCAGCCTTCTTCAATGCAGCCGTCCCGGGTCCTTCGAGTGTAAAATTAAGGCTTGGTACAGTCAAATTGGTGTTACGATCGCTCCCGGGGGGGACGACCTGCCGAAAATTTTTGGGGACTGACCGTGGTCTGGCCGTCATAGGTAGGTGGAGACAGCTTGAAGGGATGCGATGATGCGGTTCTCGAACTTCACTGAGTG
>CALLVV010000102.1 GCA_938012815.1 uncultured Propionibacteriaceae bacterium | reverse complement strand
CACCATCGACACCTCCGACGGCCTGACGCTCCTGCGGGACAAGCCGGACACGATCGAGTCGATCACCGTCATCGACGGCACTCAGCGCGTCGAGCTGGACCTCAAGACCACCTACGTCCAGCCCAAGAAGAAGGACGTCGAGGCGCGCCCGGTGGGCAAGAAGGTCGAGTTCTCCTTCACCGACGCCCAGGCCGAGCAGGTCGACCGCCTCGTCCAGGCCGCCGCCCCCAAGGACGGCTTCAACTCCGTGGTGCCCACCACCACCTGGTGGTCCTCGCTCATCCAGCTGCTCGTGCCCGCTCTGCTGCTGGGCGGCTTCATGTGGTGGCTCCTGAGCCGCATGGGCGGCGGGCGCAACGGCGCCATGGGCTTCGGCCGCTCCAAGGCGAAGGTCGGCTCCAAGGAGATGCCCGACGTCACCTTCGACGACGTCGCCGGCGAGGACGAGGCCGTTGAGGAGCTCCAGGAGATCCGCGAGTTCCTCTCCGAGCCGGAGAAGTTCCGCGCCGTCGGCGCCAAGATCCCCAAGGGCGTCCTCCTCTACGGCCCGCCCGGAACCGGTAAGACCCTCTTGGCCAAGGCCGTCGCCGGCGAGGCGGGCGTGCCCTTCTTCTCCATGGCCGCCTCCGAGTTCGTCGAGATGTTCGTCGGCGTGGGCGCCTCGCGCGTGCGCGACCTGTTCGACCAGGCCAAGGAGAACGCCCCCGCCATCATCTTCGTCGACGAGATCGACGCCGTCGGCCGTCACCGCGGCTCGGGCACCGGCGGCGGGCACGACGAGCGCGAGCAGACCCTCAACCAGCTCCTGGTCGAGATGGACGGCTTCGACGCCAACACCAACGTCATCCTCATCGCCGCCACCAACCGCCCCGACGTCCTGGACCCCGCCCTCCTGCGCCCCGGCCGCTTCGACCGGCAGGTCAGCGTCGAGGCCCCGGACATGGCCGGGCGCGCCGCCATCCTCAAGGTCCACGCCAAGGGCAAGCCCTTGACCGACGACGTCGACCTCGACCTGGTGGCCAAGCGCACCCCCGGCTTCACCGGGGCCGACCTGGCCAACGTCCTCAACGAGGCCGCCCTCCTCGCCGCGCGCATGAACCTGAGCGAGATCGGGCAGCTGCAGCTCGACGAGGCCATCGACCGGGTGATCGCGGGACCGCAGAAACGCACCCGCCTGATGAACGACCGCGAACGCCTCATCACCGCCTACCACGAGGGCGGGCACGCCCTCGTGGCGGCCGCGATGCCCGGCAACGACCCCGTCCAGAAGGTCACGATCCTGCCGCGCGGCCGTGCGCTCGGCTACACGATGGTGATGCCCGACGACGACAAGTACTCCCACACCCGTGGCGAACTGCTGGACCAGATGGCCTACATGATGGGCGGCCGGGCCGCGGAGGAGATGATCTTCCACGACCCCACCACCGGCGCCCAGAACGACATCGAGAAGGCCACGAAGGTGGCGCGGGCCATGGTCACCCAGTACGGCATGAGCGAACGCGTCGGCGCCGTCCAGCTCGGCGGCGGCGATTCCGAACCGTTCATGGGGATGCGTGGGGCGCAGCCGTCGAAGGACTTCTCGGAGGCCTCCGCGGCGATCATCGATGAGGAGGTGGCCACGCTCATCAACGCCGCCCACCAGGAGGCCTATGACGTGCTGGTCGAGAACCGCGAGGTGCTCGACGAGCTGGTCCGGCAGCTGTTCGCGAAGGAAACCCTCAACAAGGCCGAGGTCGCGGAGGTGTTCAAGAACCTCAAACGCCGCGACAAACGCCCCGCCTGGACCGGCTCCGAGCTGCGGGTTCCCTCCAGCATCCCGCCCGTCGAGGTGCCGGGGTCCCCCGGTCTCTCCGAGCAGGGAACCCCGCCCAGGCAGATCACGCACCGCCCGCTCCCGGACGGGCCCCCCGACCGCTGGGCGCCGCCCGCTCCCGAGGACCGGCGGTGAGCCACGTCGACCAGCCCCGGATCGAGGCGGCGGTCCGCGAGATCCTTCTCGCGGTCGGCGAGGACCCGGATCGCGACGGGCTGTCCGAGACCCCGGGGCGCGTCGCCCGTTCCTACCGGGAGCTGTTCTCCGGGCTGGCGCAGGATCCGGCCGAGTTGCTGTCGGTCACCTTCGACATCGACCACGAGGAGCTCGTGCTCGTCCGCGACATCGAGCTGATGAGTTGCTGCGAGCATCACCTGCTGCCCTTCACCGGGGTGGCGCACGTCGGCTACATCCCTGGTGGGGGGCGGGTGACGGGGCTGTCGAAACTGGCCCGGTTGGTCGACATCTACGCTCGCCGCCCGCAGGTGCAGGAACGCCTCACCACGCAGGTCGCCGACGCGCTCGTCACCCACCTGGGCGCGCGGGGCGTGATCGTCGTGATTGAGGCCGAGCACATGTGCATGACGATGCGGGGGGCGCGCAAACCGGGCAGCAGGACCATCACCAGCGCCGTGCGAGGGCAGCTGCGCAACGCCGCCACCCGTGCCGAGGCCATGAGCCTGATCATGGCGAGGTGACCGCCGTGACCATCGTGATGGGCGTGCTCAACGTCACCCCGGACTCGTTCTCCGACGGCGGGCGATACGACAACGCCGAGGCCGCCGTCGCCCACGGCAGACTCCTGGCATCCCAGGGTGCGGGGATCGTCGATGTCGGGGGCGAATCCACCCGTCCCGGAGCCGCGAGGGTCTCCGAGGCGGAGGAAATGGCGCGTGTGCTCCCGGTGGTCGCGGCCCTGGCTGCTCACGGGATCACCTGCTCCGTGGACACCATGCGCGCCTCCGTCGCCCGGGCCGCGGTCGCGGCTGGGGCCCGGATCGTCAACGATGTCTCCGGGGGGCTCGCCGACCCCGGCATGCTGGATGCGGTCGCGGACCTCGGCGTCGACTACGTCGCCATGCACTGGCGCGGCCACTCCGAGGTCATGCAGCAGCACACCGGTTACACTGATGTCGTCGCCGACGTGGCCGCGGAGCTGGCCGTCCGCCGCGACGCCGCCCTTGCTGCGGGTATCGCGGCCGAACGCATCATCCTCGACCCGGGGATCGGGTTCGCCAAGACCTCCGAACAGAACTGGCGGTTGTTGCGCGGCCTGGAGGCCCTCCAGGCCATGGGACACCGGCTGCTGGTTGGTGTCAGCCGCAAACGTTTCCTGGGTGAGCTGTTGGACGGCAGGCCTGCCACGGACCGTGACGCCGCGACCGCCGCCGTCACCACGTGGTGCGCCCTGCACGGGATCTGGGCGGTGCGCACCCACGAGGTGCCCGCGCAGTGCGACGCGACGCGGGTGGGGTGGCGGCTTGGCGCCCGGCCGGCGGGCTGAGCGGTTCCTGCCGGGGTGGTGTTTCCGGGACCCGGTATTCTCGGCTCAACGCGACCCGTGAGGAGGTGAAGGCATGGACGCTATCAACATCACAGGCCTGACCGCGACAGGTTTCCACGGGGTGTTTCCCGAGGAACAGCTCAGCGGTCAACGTTTCGTCGTCGATGTCGAGCTTGGACTACACGCGGAGACCCGTTCCGATGAACTCTCGGACACCGTCGACTACGCCGGGATCGCCGACCTGATCCGCGCCGAGATCGAGGGCGAGCCCTGTCGGCTCATCGAAACCTTGGCGGGGAGGATCGCCGACCGATGCCTGTCCAATTCGCTGGTTCAGCAGGTTCGTGTGACGGTGCACAAACCGCAGGCCCCCGTACCTCACGAATTGTCAGATCTGTCAGTCACCATCACCAGGAGCAGCCATGAGCAACGGTCCCTTTGACATTGATGTTGACACCTTGGGAAACATGCGTCCCATCTCCAAGGTGGTCTTCTCCTTCGGATCCAACCAGGGGGACTCGCCTGCCATTCTCGCGCAGGCGGTCGATGTGCTCGCGGAAACTCCTGACCTGATCATCGTTGACGTCTCTCCTGTCTATCAGACCCCTTTCCTGGGGGAGGGGCCGGAGCAGGACGATTACCTGAATCTCGTGGTGGTCGCGGAATCCACTCTCGAACCGATGACGCTGCTGGACCGGGCCTTCGCCATTGAGGAGAGTTTCGGCCGGGAACGTACGGTCCCCAACGGTCCGCGCACCTTGGACATCGACATCATCATGGTCGGCAAACGCATCAGCGAGGAAGACATAGAACTGCCCCATCCGCGCGCCCACGAAAGGGCTTTCGTGCTGGTTCCGTGGTTCGACATCGACCCGACGGGAGAGATCGCGGGGGCCGGTCCCATAGCGGAACTCGTCAAACAGGTCGACAAGACCGGTGTCGTCAGGCGTGACGACATCGTCATAGCGAATCCCTGCCGGCGTTGACCCGAAAACCGGACCTGGCCCCCACCACGGCGCGTCAGGTAGTGGTCGCGGTCCTGGCAGGGGCCGTCGTCGGGTGGATGATCCTGAGCATCTTCGGCCTCCTGAACGCCTTCCCGCCGGTGGCACCGTGGAGCCTGTCGGTGCTGTTGGCGCTGTTGGCGGTCGCGGCCATTGTCTATGCCCGTGCCCTCCCGAAACGACTGGAGCAGCGTCGCGTCCCCGCTCTGGAGGCGGTGCGGGCGATGGTGATGGCGAAGTCGCTGATCGCCACCGGGGCCCTGCTGGCCGGGGGACACGTGGTCTACGTGGGTCGTTGGGTGGCCTTGATGGCCGCCGAGCTGCCCGCCTCCCGGGTCTGGCACGGCTTGGCGACCATCGCCGCCGCCGCGTTCTGCGCCTGGGGTGGCTGGGTGCTGGAACGTGCCTGCATGATTGATGGTGACGGCAACGACGCCGATTCCGGGGAGGACCAAGAGGCGGCGGCCGCCTGAGAAACCACCCAACCCATCGCATGACCAATGTCCAGAACCCGGTTTTTCGGCGTTTCGCTACGAAAAGGACCGTTCAGCTGGTTTAATCTGTCGACATGTCAGGTCGTCACGTTGCGAAGTCTTCCTCCGAGCGTTCCATCGCCATCGGCATCCTCTCCGTGGGGTCGCTGGTGGTCCTCGGATCGCTGTTTGGCGGCATCTGGGTTGTTCGCGCCGGTGCCGTCGTGGCCCTGGTGATGGCGGTGGCCGCCGTCTCCGTGGCCTGGATGGAGTTGAAACGTGAACGGGCGGAGCATCGCGAGGAGATCAAACGTCAGGTGGCCATTCGCGTCGAGCAGGCCGAGCGGCATCACGCGGACTCCGTCGCGATGATCGACCGTTTCAATGAACGCGCGCAGAACCTCAAGTCGATGATCGCCAAGCTGCGTCGCCAGCTGGGTGCCGCCAACTCGGAGCTCAGCACCATGCGCGGCAACTCCGCATGGCTGCGTGGTGAGGTCGCAGAGCGGCAGTCCCGCATTGACGCTCTCGAGGCGAAGATCGCCGAGCTGGAGGAGCGTCTCGTCGCGGAGGAAGAGGCCCGCCAGGAAATCGAGGAATCCAGCAACATCGTGGAGCTGCCCCGCTACGCCAAGGGCGAGGAGGCCATCGAATTGTGGATCAGCGACGACGAGCATCCCACCATGGTGGATCTCGCAAAGCTCAACATGGCGCACTACGACGAACCTCTCCTGCCGGTGCGCAAGGAGGCCTGACCGGCCCCGAGAGGGCGGGAGCCCGAACACACGTACCAAGCAGATCCCCGACCGCGTGGCCCGGAAGGCCACGGGTCGGGGATCTGCTTTTCATGTCGGTATGGGACGTCCCGCACTATGAAGAAGTCATCCGGGGCGAAAAGCTTTGTCATCCAAACGGCCAATATTTCTTGCCGGTCGAAAGATCTGCATGCCATGCCGGAAGGACGTTCGGGCCCTAATGATCAAGGTCTCATGCACAGTAAGTGGTATTCCCGGGGGGTCATCGCATTGATCGCGGTTCATAATCAGCTTCAACATAGTTGGAAATGATGTATTGTTGCCGGTGTCCCGAGCAAGCAAAGAGCTTGTGCAAGTTTTAGATGAACAGGAGTTCCCATGGCTCGTGAGGTCCAGATCTTCCTCAAGGATGATATCGACGGTTCTGTCGCGGACCGCAATGTCACTTTCGCTCTCGATGGCGTCGAGTACGAAATCGACCTGAGCGAGGCCAACATCACCAAGCTGGTTCAGGCTCTCGAACCCTGGACCGGTTCTGCCCGTCGTGTTCGCAAGAGCTCCAGGCGAAGCACCCAGCGCCGTTCCAACGACGGACCCTCCACCAATGACGTTCGCAACTGGGCTCGCGCGCAGGGCCACGAGGTCAGCGACCGCGGCCGTATCCCCACTGCCATCATGGCGGCCTACGAGGCGGCTCACTGAAACTGAACAGTCAATTCTGCTTGGGGGGATTGGGCCGAGAAGACAACTGTCACGTCAGTTGAAACGAACCCTGTGAGGGGGCGGGAGCATGTGTTCCCGCCCCTTGGGTGTTGTTCCGGGCCTTCTACACCTACTTCGGAGAAGACCGGCAAGCAGCGATGTCATGGTCTTTGAGATGTCCGAATTTCCGTAAGGAGGCAGTGGCCACGGGGACTTGGTTTGGACTCGCGGTGGTGCCAGGTGTATGCGATCGGTGTTTACCGCGGGTAAGAAGGAAACTCACCGTTCCGATGGGGTTTTGATGGTTTCTGTGAACCGGCCCAAGGAATTGATGTGGCCATCGGGGCGAAGAGACATGCCTTCCTGAAGATCGTATGGGCTTGGTTCGGGGCCCC
>CALLVV010000101.1 GCA_938012815.1 uncultured Propionibacteriaceae bacterium | reverse complement strand
GCGGATCGAAGGGGATGGGGTAGCGGACGTTGGTGTACTGGTGGTGGTCGTAGCCGAGGTGCTGCCAGGTGCTGGGCACCTGGATCATGGTGAATCCCTCCGGGGCGGCGTCCGGGGTCTCCCAGAAGGGCTCGGTGAGGTCGTGGATGCTGGGCAGGTACCGGAAGGCCCACCGACCGTTGAGCAGGTGGAAACGGTCGGATGTCTCCCGCTCCCATGGAGTCGAGGCGGCGGGGGCGGATGCCGGCACGTAGTAGGCGCGGGGCGGCAGCGTGTGTTCGTGGAGGACTCCGAGGTCCTCGAAGTATCCGGGAACGATCATCGTTCGGACTCCCTGAAGGTCGGTGGACACAGGGGACGTGCAGCCGTGCAACGTCCTCATGGTGACGTTCACACAATACTCGAAGATCCGTATCATGGCACTGTTTCACGGGAAATATCTCAAGATATCGGCGTCACAAAGTGAGGCGTTATGGTAACGTTCACAAGAGCTATGGGTGGGGTCGTCGGTGCGCTCCTGATAGCCTCCCGTCATGCCGAGGCAACGCCGGAGCGCGGAGGGAGCGCCAGCGATGGGTGACGTGGCCCGTCTGGCCGGCGTGTCCGTGCAGACGGTCTCGCGCGTGGCGACGGGGTCCGAACAGGTGCGCCCGGAAACCCGCGAGAAGGTGCTGCGGGCCATGAACAAGCTGGGTTATTCCCCCAATCGCGCTGCCCAGGCCCTGCGCCGCGGCTCCTTCAAGACGATCGGCGTGCTGACCCAGCAGATCCAGCGCACCGGGGAGGCCCTGACCACCGCGGGCGTGCTGGAGGCCGCCACCGCCGCCGACTACGCCGTCAACCTCGTCCAGGTGGAACGTCCCGTCTCCGACGACCTGCGCCAGGCCGTCTACCGGCTCTCCCATCAGGCCATCGACGGCCTCGTCGTGGTGCAGGCCGGGCGGGCCGGTAGTGAACACCTCGTCCTGCCGCCGTCGATGCCGGTGGCGGTCTCGGACTCCACGCTCGTGGACCACTACCCCTCCGCCAGCGCCGACCAGGTCGGCGGGGTGCGTGATGCCGTCGAACACCTCCTGGGGCTCGGGCACCGCACCATCCAGCACGTGTGCGGACCGGGGGATTCCCAGTCGAGCCTGATCCGCAAGGCCACCTGGGCCAGGTGTCTGCGGGAGGCGGGATTGCCCGTCCCCGAACCGATTCCCGGCGACTGGAGTGCGGCGGCGGGCTATGCGGCAGGCCGGCTGCTGGCCGCCGACCCGGAGGTGACGGCCGTGTTCTGCGCCAACGACGAACTGGCCCTCGGTCTGATCCGGGCCATGCACGAACAGGGCAGACGGGTGCCCGGGGACGTCTCCGTCGTCGGTTTCGACGGCTTCGACATCGGCGAGTACAGCTTCCCGCCACTGACCACCGTGCGCCAGGACTTCAGACGCCACGGTCGCGAAATGGTGGGTCTCGTGCTGGAGCAGGTGGCCTCCGGGGTGCGCGACGGCAGCCGGAGCATCATCATCCCCACCGAACTCATCCTGCGGGGCAGCACCGCCCCACCGCCCGAGGCGTGAGGAGCATCCGCATCTCTTGGCACACGGGAGGGAAGGTGCGCGACGGGGAGGGAAGTCTTCTCGGAGCTGGTTGAGCCGGGCTGCGACGAGGGAGTGGCCCGTGCCGAAACCACCTCTGGTGCCCGGTCCGCTGACCCGTCCGAGTTCCCGGGTATGGGCACGATGGTTTCGACTCGACCTGCTCGCTGGCGCTCGCGGGTCGGCTCAACCAGCTTTTGTCCCGCCGCGACCACGTGACAGGAAGATGTGTGCACAAGGAGGAAACCCTCCCCGCGCCGCGGATCGCTCGGCGGGGTATCCGGGACGGTGCAAACCCGTAGGATTCGCACATGGAGATTCTGGTCGAGGGGTGCGCGGAACGGCGGGTACGGCCTGAGCTGGGGGAGCTCCGGCTGGTGCTGGAACACGAGGGCGACGACCGGGAGGTCGTCGTGGATCTCACCTCCGACCTGGCGAGGCGTTTCTCCGAGGCCGTCGCGCCGCTGCAGCCGCAGGCCGTCGTCTCGTGGGTGTTGGAGCCGGTGCGGGTGTGCACGTGGCGACTTCAGCGCAGAGGCGCCCTGCGGTACCGGGCCTCTGCCGAGGCGACGCTGGTTTTCCGAGACTTCCAGGCGCTCGCGGACTTCGCGGTGGGGTGGGCAGCGGCCCCCGGGGTGGAGGTGCGTCACACGTCCTGGAAACTGACTCCGGAGACGGAGCAGAAAGTGGAGGACGAGCTGCTGACCGAGGCCGTGCGGGCGGCCCGTCGCCGCGCCGACATCATGGCCCGGGCCGCGGGCGCGGAGGTGAGCATCTGCGCCGAGCTCTCCGACCGCCGGTCGGATTCGCAGCTCGCCTACGGCGAGGCGGTGGCGATGGCCGCCGCGGCGCCCGAGGGTGGGGGAGGGGTCGTGGAACCCGACGAGATCCGCCGCGCGGTCAGCGTCCACGGCCGGTTCCGGACTGAGTGAACGATGGTTGACGCTGCACTCGCACGCGCCCGGCTCGTCTCCCAGGGCCTCGTCGCCCGCCGCTGGGAGCGTCCCGCTGAGGTCGCGGCCGCGTTCGGCGCGCACCAGGGTCAGGACCTGCCCGGGGTGCTGGCGTCGATCGCGTTGCGCAGCGACGGCGGCGTCGACGCCGTCGTGAAGGCCTGCGCCCGGGGTGAGATCGTGCGCGGCTACCCGATGCGCGGCACAGTTTTCCTGATGGCAGCCGCCGATGCCCGGTGGATCACGCAGCTGTGCGCGGACAAGCCGCTGCGGGAGTCGGCGCGCATCCTCAAGGGCCGCGGGATGGGGGAGGGGCATCTCGAACGCTCCGCCGAGATCGCATCCGAGCTGCTGGCCGACGGGCCGAGGTCCCGCGCGGAGCTGCATGCGCACTGGGCTGAGGCCGGGTTGTCGGGGGTGCAGGGCGCGAACTACCACATGACCTTCCAGCACATCGCCACCGGAATGCTCTGCTACGGGCCGGTCGTCGACGGCGACCAGCACCTCGCCCTCACGAGGACGTGGCTGCCCGCCGGCACCGGGCTGGAGGAGCGTTTCAACGGCGACCGTGACGCCGCCTGCGCCGAACTGCTCGACCGCTACCTGAGCAGCCGCGGCCCAGCGACGCTGCGCGACTTCTCCTGGTGGAGCAAACTTCCCCTCGGCGCTGCCCGGCGGGCGTTCGCGCTGATCCGGGAACGCTTCGAGGAACTGCCCGGCGACGAACCCCGCTACCAGCGGACAGAGCTGGCCGATGAGGTCGCCGCTGCCGGGCGGTCGGCGTCGCGGCCACTCCTGCTGCCGGGCTTCGACGAGTTCATCCTCGGCTACCAGGACCGCCTGTTCGCCCTCACCGAATGCGACCACCCGAAACTCGTCCCCGGCAACAACGGGATGTTCAAACGCAGCGCCGTGCTGGGAGGTCGCGTGGTGGGGCTGTGGAAACGGGCCGGAACCCCCGGCAGGCGACGCCTGGAGCTGACCTGCTTCGAGGGCCTGTCGCCCCGGGCGGAATCAGGTTTCGAGAAGGCCTTCCGGGCCTGGCCGTTCCTCACGGAATGAGTTCCCCGCTGGTTGAGCCGACCCGCGAGCGTCAGCGAATGGGTCGTGTTGAAACCATCCTGACGCGGAGGTTCAGCGGCGGATGGTGCGTTCCATCGTCACGTGGCCCAGTTCGAAGGGAACCAGGCTGGACCAGTCGTCGTCGAAGGTGAATTCCGTGAACGTGGCCGTCGGGTACCAGCACTGGAGACGATCGGCCTCCCGGCTGTCGGAGGCGTTGCCGAGCTGGGCGGCGAGCGCGGGGATGGTGGGGGCGTGTCCCACCACCAGCAGGCCGTTCACGGCGGGGTCGGTCTCGCCGATGTGCCTCAGGAGGGCGTCGGCGCCCTCGTAGTAGAGGTCGTCCAGGTATTCGACGGGGATGTCAAGGCCGAGTGCCGCGAAGGTCTGCCGGGCACGGGTGGCGGTGGAGACCAGGGCGTGTTCCAGGCCGAGGGGACGCAGTTGCAGGCCCGCCTCCTGTGCGTCCTGGATGCCGGTGGGCAGCAGTTCCCGCGAGTGGTCGCCGCGGGGATGGCTGGCCCGGGTCTTCGCGTGGCGCATCAACACGAGTCGTCGCATGGGGTGAGTCTATGAGTAGTTCAACCGGGGGCATGGCTTTCAGCCCGGAGCAGCGCCGAGGACTGGGACCTGTCGGTATCACCCGAAGCGACCGGTGATGTAGTCCTCCGTGGCTTTCTTCTCCGGGTTGTGGAAGATACGTTCCGTCGGGCCGATTTCCACCAGGTGACCCGGTTCGCCCTGGGCCTTCAGGTTGAAGAAAGCCGTCTCGTCGGAAACCCGCGCCGCCTGCTGCATGTTGTGGGTGACGATGACGACGGTGTAGTGCTCCTTGAGCTCGTGGATGAGGTCCTCCACCGCGAGGGTGGAGATCGGGTCCAGGGCCGAGCAGGGCTCGTCCATCAGCAGCACGTCGGGTCGCACCGCGATGGCCCGGGCGATGCACAGCCGCTGCTGCTGGCCGCCGGAGAGCCCCACTCCGGCCTTGCCCAGGCGGTCCTTGACCTCCTTCCACAGGTTCGCGCCCCGCAGCGCCTTCTCGACGGCCTCGTCGAGCACGGTGCGGTTCTTCTCCCCGTTGAGTCGCAGCCCGGAGGCGACGTTCTCGTAGATCGACATCGACGGGAACGGGTTGGGTCGCTGGAACACCATCCCGACCACCCGCCGCACCGCCACCGGGTCGACGTTGGGGCCGTACAGGTCGGTGCCGTCCAGCAGCACCTCGCCGGTGCAGTGGGCGCCGGGAATGACCTCGTGCATCCGGTTGAGGGTGCGCAACACCGTCGACTTACCGCATCCCGACGGTCCGATGAAGGCCGTCACGCTGCGCGGCTCCACCACCAGGTTCACGTTCGAGACGGCGTGGAACTTGCCGTAGTAGATGTTGAGGTCCTTCACCTCGATGCGTTTCGACATGATTCCAGTATCCCTTCGGGTTGCGTGGTGGTCATGTGAGCCTGTTGCGGCTGGCGATGCGCCGGGCGATCAGGTTCAGCACCATCACGATGAGAACCAGGGTCAGGGCGGCCGCCCACACCCGGTCGGCGCCTGGCTGGCCCTCCGGCACGGAGATTCCCGAGTTGATCATGGTGGGCAGCGCCCCCATCGAGTTTCCGAACGGATCGAGGAACAGGTTCTGGGTGTAGCCGATCAGGATCAGCAGCGGCGCCGTCTCGCCCATCACCCGGGCGATGCCCAGCACCACGCCGGTCAGGATGCCCCGGTGGGAGGTCGGCACCACGATCCGAAGGATCGTCTTCCACTTCGGCACCCCCAGCGCGTAGGAGGCCTCCCGCAGCGAGTCGGGAACCAGCTTCAGCATCTCCTCGGTGGATCTGAGCACCATCGGGAGCATCAACAGCACCAGCGCCAGCACCGTCGCGAAGGCCGATGGCCTCTGCCCGAGGGTGGTGATCAGCAGGGCGTAGATGAACAGGGCCGCGACGATCGAGGGCACACCCGTGAGCACGTCGACCATGAACGACACCACCCGCGCCGCCTTCGTGCCCCGTCCGTACTCGATGAGGAAAATCGCGCCCAGCATCCCGAGTGGCACCGCGATCACCGCGGTCAGCAGACCGAGCGTCAGGGTGCCGTAGATGGCCTGGAGGGCGCCGCCCCTGGCGTCGGTGGCCTGCGCTGGTCCGAGCGGTGTCGTCCACCACTGCAACGACGGTGTGCGGGCATCCCCCGAACCGGTGTCGGTGATCATGACGATGTCGTAGGGCCGCTCGGGGTCGGGGGATGCGGGTGCGCTGGTCCGGGTGCGGTAGGTGTTCACCCTCTCGCCGACCGCGACGTAACGCCCGCCCGGCACGTAACGCCACTCGATGGCCTCGTCGGTGGGTGTGGTGTTCACGTCACCCCCGCAGGCGTCGGCGGTGAGCCGCACCTTCTCGGAGCGGTCCATGCAGATCACGTGGTAGTCGGCGCCGACGCTGTACAGCAGTGGTGCGCCCTTGACCGCCACCGAGACCAGGATCCACAGCAGGGGGATCGTGGCGGCGGCCACGGAGAGCCACACGAAACCCGTCGCCAGGTTGTTCTTCACGGCCCGCCACCCGGTGGGGCGTTGCAGGTTCAGGGAGCCGGTGGGCAGCGGAGCGGACATCAGGACTTCGCCTTTCCGCGTTCGGCGACGATGCGCGCCAGGGCGTTGACCGCGAACGTCAGGACGAACAGGACCAGACCGGCGGAGATGTAGATCCCGGCCTTGTAGGTGGTGTCGAATTCGGCGGCGTTGCGGGCGATGACGGAGGCGAAGGTTTCGCCGCCGTTGAAGACCGAGACATCGAAGGAACTGGCCGACAGGATCAGCATCACCGCGATCGTCTCACCCAGTGCCCGGCCCAGCCCCAGCATGGCGGCCGCGGTGGCGCCGGAACGCCCGTAGGGCAGCACCGCCATGCGGATCACCTCCCAGCGGGTTGCGCCGAGCGCCAGGGCCGCCTCGATCTGTTCCCGGGGGGTCTGCGCGAACACGTCGCGGGTGACGGCCGTGATGATCGGCAGGATCATCAGCGCCAGCACCAGTGATGCCGTGAACACCGTGCCGGGGGAGGTCACCTGGGTGCTGCCGAACAGCGGGAACCAGCCCAGGCGTGCCTGTATCCAGTGCGCGACGGGCTGCAGGGCCGGGCCGAGCACCTTGATGCCCCACAGCCCGAAGATCACCGACGGGACCGCCGCCAGCAGGTCGATGACGAATCCGATCCACCGGGAAACGCGGCCCCCCACGTACTGGGTCAGCAGCAGCGCGATCCCGACGGCAACCGGCACCGCGATCAGCAGCGCGATCAGCGACGACAGCACCGTGGTCCACAGCAGTGCCGCGACGCCGAAGTGCGGGGGGCGGGAGGAGGAGTCGAAGATGGTGTCCGCGAAGAAATTCGCGGTGTTGTCCAGCAGCGGCTGCCAGGCGTTACCGAGCAGAAAAGCCCCGATGACGAGCACCGTCACGATGATGACGAGACTGGACAGCCAGGCCGAGCCGCCGAACAGCAGGTCACCGAGGTGGATGCCCCTACGGCCCCGGCCGGTCAGGGCATCGGGGGCGGTGGGGAGACCGGGCCGGGGGATCCCGCTCCTTGACGGGGTGTGCGTGTCGTTGCTCATCGGATTCCGGAGATGCTCCGGTTCACCTTCTCCCGCAACTCGCCGGGCAGGGGTGCGTAGCCGAGTTCCTCGAGAGAGGCCTGTGCGGCATCGGACGCGAACATCCCCAGGAAGTCGCGCAGCAGCTCCGGGCTGGAACCGCCCGCGGAGCAGACGACCTCGTAGGTGGCCATGACCAGAGGGTAGGCGTCGCCGCCCGGGGTGTAGTCGATGTCCAGGCGAATGCCGTCGCCGTTGGTCTCCGCCTCGGCCGCGGCGATGGCGCGACTGGCTGTTTTCCCCGACAGCTCCACCCCATCGATGCGTGCGAGTTTCAGGTCGCGTTCCAGGGCGGCGCCCCATTCCAGGTAGGTGATGGAGTTGCGGGTACCGGCGACGGCATCCGCGACACCCGCGGTCTTCTCCCTGCCCTCGCCCCGGGCGGCGGGCCATTTCTTCGATGCGTCGTGCCCCCAGGCCTCGGTGGCGGCCTTGGCCAGGTATCTCGTGAAGTTCTCGGTGGTGCCGGATTCGTCGGCCCGGTGGAACACCGCGATCCCGGCGTCGGGAAGGGAAACCCCGGGATTGGCCGCCGCCATCGCGGGATCGTTCCAGCGGGTGATGTCGCCGGTGAAGATCCGTGCGATCAGCTCGGCGGTCAGGTTCAGATCCGTGACGCCGTCGACGTTGTGGGCGACGGCGATGGGGCCGAGAACCATCGGAAGGTTCAGGGCGGTGTTTTCCCGGCAGCGTTTCTCCGCCTTGTCGGCCTCGATCACCCCGTCTCGTTCCTTGTGGCTGAGCGGGGAGTCGGAGCCGGCCAGGTCGACGGTGCCGCCGAAGAACGCCTTGACCCCGGCGCCGGAACCGGAGGTGGTGTAGTCGATGACGGTTCCGGGGCAGGCCGCGGTGTAGTCCTGGATCAGTTTTTCCATCGCGGTTCGTTGTGAACTGGCTCCCTCTCCCCGGAGTATCCCGCCCGGGCAGTCGGGCCGGTGGGAACCTGCGGCCCCCGTGGCGACGGGGTGAACGGCGACGCCCCCGCTCCAGCAGCCGGTCAGCAGCAGGGCGCTGCAACCCAGCGTCGCGGTCAGGCGCAACTTCAGGTCACGAAACCTCACGATTGACGAAGCTAGACACGCAAGATGACGGCACACCTACACCTGGGTTAACGCCTGGTGAACGCTGGATCGATGCATCGTCTGATCTGGCCAGTCCCGATTCGCTGGTCTTCCGGACAACTGCCTGCGCTGTGGCGCTGGCGTTTGACGCTTGGACAGGCGGACGACGGAAGGGCCAGCGCACGGAGATCTGGCCGGCGTCCGGGAGGAACCGGGGCATTGATCTGCCAGCATCGCGTATCGGGGGTGATCGGTACCATGGTGGTACGCGGAAGAACGGAAGCGCCATGACCAAGGAAGAACTGGAAAAGCTCCAAGCCCTCAGCGAACCCCAACCCGTTCCCGGAAGTGGTGAGGAACAGCCCCGGTGGGACGAGCAGGTACGAACCGCGATGGACGCCCGCCGCATGGGTGCGCAACTTCGCAGGGGTAAGCCCAAGAGTTTCCGACCTGTGGTGGGAAGGATCTGACGGCATTGCGCACTCCTACTGTTTCAGGCTGAGCATTCGGGTCGGTACAAACGGCAGGCGCTCATAGGGGAGTACCAGCAGGTCACCGGAGCCAATCTCATCGTCGTCATCGACCAGATCACGTCCACGAACATGACGGTTCTTGAGGAACTTCTCTTCGACTGTGATCCTCAAAAGGATCTGCACCTTCTCCTGTCCTCGCCGGGAGGCGACGGAGAGACGGCGCTGCGCATGGTGCGTTCAATGCAGCTGCGGTGCAAGGAACTCACAGTGGTCGTACCTGACATGGCCACGAGCGCGGCCACAATCCTCTGCCTTGGCGCCCAAGCACATCCTCATGGGTCCGGGAGGTGACCTGGGGCCGATAGACCCGCAGATGATTTTTCCCGGGGAGGACGGGAGGCGTACCGCGGCGAGCGCGAAGGAAATCGTCGCGGCAATCGGGGAGGCCGAAGAGCGAATCCGGGCCAATCCCGGGTCGTTCCCGCTGTTCGCTTCGCTGCTTTCCGATGTCAACATGCTCATGGTGGAACAGGCCAAGGCCGCCCTGTCCCGTTCCGAAGCTCTGATGCGGGAGGCCTTGTCTGTGCAGGGGAGAACTCGGGAAGAGGTGGACGCTTTGGCGGCAAAGCTCAAGGAACCGCTCATAGAAGCGCCCTCCAGCCATTCCGCTGTGATCTCCGTCGATCATGCGACGGGATACGGCCTTCCGGCAGAGAGCGCCGATGTGGACAGCGAGGAGTGGCAGCTCATCTGGGAGCTCTGGACGCGATATTTCTCCGAGGGGTGCTGGCCGGCTGGGCAGAAGGCCATCTACGAGGGCATTCACGCTTCACACCCCGGTTGATCCGATTCGCTGGCTCTACCGCTGGTTTGCTGGCCTTGTTGACGTTTGCCTGCGCTGTGAAGCCAGCAAACCTCAACAAGGCCAGCAAACAGGGAACAAGGCCAGCAAACCGAAGGGTGGGGTGAGCGACGGGTGCCTCCGGCGCGGCCCGCAGCCGCTCTCCCGTCCGGCGCCGGGGGCAGGGCTCCCCGGTTCGCGTGCTTGATGTTGCAAGTGTAGTGCGCAGGGGCCCGGGACCGGAGGATTCGCCGGAGTCCGGTTTCGGTAGGTCCGTCCACAGGCCAGCTCGCCGGTTTTCAAGGGCTTTCCGTCCACCGGCGAATCCGGGCAGCGCGTGTGCGTTGGTCGCGGGACTACCATGTCAGCGGAGAGCCCGCGGTGTTGCGGGATGTGGTTTTCGGGAGGCCCGATGGGTGAAACGGACAGGCGGTACTGGCTCTATGCGCCCGGTGAGGGTGCCGCGAAATGGGAGGAGTTCCAGACCGCCGGGATCATGGCCATCAACTGGGCCAAGATCGGTGATCTCGCTGCTTTTTCGAGTGTCGAGGAGATCATTGACGCGTTGGAATCCCGATACGGGGATTGGGGAGGTCACCCGACACGGGCGGCGGGAATGAACTGGGATTTCATTCACACCGTACGTCCCGGTGACGTCGTCTATGCGCGACGCGGACTCACTGAGATCGTCGGCCGCGGAATTGTCTGCTCCGAGTACCGCTACGACGACAGCCGCGCCTCCTACCGCTCCGTGCGGGACGTCGAGTGGACGCACGTCGGTTCTTGGCCGCTCAACCGGCGTGTCGGCCAGGTGACCCTGCAACGAGTATCGGAGCACACCACTTACAACTCGGAGCAACTCGAATCGATCTTCAAAAACCAGGATCAGCAGTCGGCGTCGGTTTCTCCAACTCCGGAAACAAAACCCGGTGAGGACGCACCCGAGTCGTACACGAGGGACGACTTCCTGGACGAGGTCTACGTTGAGCCTGTGGACCTTGAGAACATGCTCGGGCTGCTGCGGCGCAAGAAGAACCTCATTCTGCAGGGGGCGCCCGGCACTGGCAAGACCTTCGCGGCCAAACGCCTGGCCTATGCTCTCATGGGCGAGAAGGACGACTCCCGGGTCGAGGTCGTACAGTTTCACCAGTCGACCGCCTACGAGGACATCGTCGTCGGCCTGCGACCCACGTCCGACGGCGGATTCGCGCCCGAGGAGGGCGTTTTTGCCCGGTTCTGCCGGAAAGCGGCGAAGGATCCCGGACGCGACCACGTCTTCATCATCGACGAGATCAACCGCGCCAACGTCTCGAAGGTTTTCGGTGAACTCCTCATGCTCATCGAATCCGACCACCGGGGAGAAACCCTTCGTCTGCCCGTCTCCGGAAAGTTGCTGGCCGTTCCCGGGCACCTTCACATCATCGGCATGATGAACACCGCCGACCGGGGACTGGCTCTCATCGACTACGCCCTGCGGCGCCGTTTCGCTTTCCTCGAGATGAAGCCCTCCCTGGACCATCCCGGTTTCCTCGCCCACCTCGACAGGGTGGGCAACCGGCGGCTCCGCGACCTGGTCGACGTCGTGTGCCGCCTAAACACCCGGATCGAGGAGGACGCAGCCCTTGGTCCCGGGTTCCGGATCGGTCACAGTTACCTGTGTCTGCCTCCCGGGAGCACGGACGACGATGTCGCCTCCGTGATCCGCCACGAACTGGAACCTCTGGTGCGCGAATACTGGTTCGACGACCGTGACGCCATGAACTCCGGTGTCGCCGAGCTCCGAAGCGTGCTGTTGTGACGAAGAGCGATGCGGGCCGGCCTCATCTGCGTGGCCCCGGCACCGTGTTGTTGAAGAACGTCTACCACATGCTCGCCTACGCCTTCACCGCTCTGGAAACCGGTGAGCACCGCCGCTTGGCAGGTGAGGAGTTCGATCACATCCACGACCTCCTCGCAGCCATTCTCATCGAGGGCCTCGAATCCCAACGCCGACGTGGTTTCGAACGCGACTACGAGTCCTTCGAAGAGGACCTCGCTCTCGTGCGGGGACGGATTGATCCCGCAGCAACCATGCGGCTGGGTGCCCGCCGCAGCCGCTGGGTGCGTTGCCGCTACGACGAACGCACCGAGAACACCGTTCTGAACCGCATTCTCAAAACCGCCGCGCGGCGACTGCTCCTGCACGGGGACGTGACGCGACGGCGCAGGGTACGCCTCAAGTCGGTTCTTCTTGGCATTGGAAACGTGGAGATCCTGAGCGGGGAGGAACTCAGGCACCTGCGCTGGGACACGCTGCCCATTCACCGCGGCAATCGCTCCTACCAGCTGCTGATGGGGATGTCTCGCCTGGTCCTGGACGAGTTGTTGCTCAGCCACGTCGAAGGTGGATTGGAGCTCGCGGATTTCCTCGATCCGCAGGTTCTCAGCGCCCTTTACGAACGCTTCGTCCTGGCCTATTTCCGGCGCCATCACCCGGGTCTACGCCCCGCCGCCCCTTGGGTGAGCGGAGGCATCGAGAACGCACCCGCCTTCCTGCCTGGGATGCACACCGATGTCGTGCTGACCGGTCCGGCCCGGACTCTCATCATCGACACGAAGTGCCATGGCCAGATCCTCGGGGCCCACCACGACCACAAGATCCTGTCGGCCGGCAACCGGAACCAGATCTACGGCTACGTCATGCACGAGGCGCACGATCCCCGTCAGCGCGGCCGCGAGGTCGAGGGGATGCTCCTCTACGCGCAGACCACCGTCGACCCGCCGCTGCGGGAGACGTGGATCGAGACCGGGCACCGTTTCCACGTGCGCACCCTGGACCTGGACCAGGACTTCGCCGGGATCGCGAGCCGGCTCGACGAGATCGCGGGCCTGATCAAGGCAGCGTGAACCCCGAGAGATCAGGGTTTCCGGGATACCGCTGGTGATCATGTCACGGTCGTTTCCGGGCGCGCAGCCTTCCCGCTCCCCAGAGCGCGTATGCAAGGACCAGGAAACCGGCGCTCAGCATCGCCACCCACGGCCACCAGCTGGGGCGGGCAGGGTTCAAGAAGGCGTACATGGGTGTGTCGTTCACCGCGTCCCAGGCGTAGACGAACAGGTAGGGCACCAGCGACAGCGTCCAGGTCAGCGGGACCCACCAGGGCAGCAGGGACTGGTTCCTGCCGACGAGGATCCAGTCGATCACGGACATGACCGGCAGCACCAGGTGCGGGATGAAGCTCGTCGGTGCGCTCAGGTCCCCGGCGATGATGAACCCGAAGACCAGGCCCGTCAGCAGTGACGCGCACGCCGAGAGCCCGCGCAGCCAGCCCAGATTCCCCTCCAGCTTCCGACGCGCCGGGAAGGTCAGGAAGAGCAGCGGCCGGAGCAGGCCGAACAACGCCACGAGAAACACGAGGATGGTGGAGATCGTCGTGAAGTACAGCACCTGGTTCATCACCCGCGGGAATGTGTTGAGCGGGGCAAACATCAGGACCAGGCCCGCGCCGGAGACCAAGGTGAGAACCAGCCGCCACACCAGGGTCAGTGCCAGTTCGGTGTTGCTCGCGGAAGGCAGGAGGTCGGTGGGCCTGCCGGGCGGGACGGGTTGGGGAAGCGGAACGGGGCTCTGCGTCATGCGCGGAATGATTCCAGAAGAACAGGAAAAGCCTCGCAACGGGACCCTTCGGCCGCCCCTGACCGGGCCCGCCCCTTGGCGGGAGGTCGGTGCCTCCATCCACCGGAGGACTGATGGATCGTTGAGGTGCGGGCGGCCGAGAACGGATTCGGGGCTGATCCCAAGGTCAGGAGAGAAACGCTGATCGAGGGAAGAATGTGAACCTCTGCCCTCACCAGCGGGCAGGAAGAACACACTCGTCCCCACGAGCCGGTTCAACCAGCTTTGCAATCGGCGCGATCTCTCAGTGAGCGGAATCCTCCTCGATGGGTGCGTTGAACTGCGACTGGTACAGGTCGTGGTAGCGCCCCTTGGCCGCCAGGAGGTCGTGGTGGGTGCCCTGCTCGACGATGGCGCCGTCGTCCATGACGAGGATCAGGTCGGCGTCGCGGATGGTGGACAGGCGGTGGGCGATCACGAACGACGTACGACCACTGCGCAGCGCCGCCATCGCCTTCTGCAGCAACAGCTCGGTGCGGGTGTCGACCGACGAGGTGGCCTCGTCGAGGATCAGCAGTTCCGGTTCCGACAGGAACGCCCGCGCGATGGTGATGAGCTGTTTCTCACCCGCGGAGACGTTGTTGCCCTCCTCGTCGATGACGGTGTCGTAGCCGTCGGGCAGGGAGTGGACGAAACGATCCACGAACGCCGCCTTCGCCGCGGCCAGGATCTCCTCCTGCGTGGCGCCCTCCTTGCCGTAGGCGATGTTGTCGCGGATGGTGCCGCCGAACAGCCACGTGTCCTGCAACACCATGCCCATGTTGTCGCGCAACGCTCCCCGGTCCACCGTCGCGATGTCCGTCCCGTCGAGGAGGATGCGACCGGAGTTCAGCTCGTAGAAACGCATCAGCAGGTTCACCAGCGTGGTCTTGCCCGCGCCGGTGGGCCCGACGATCGCGACCGTCTGGCCCGGTTTCGCCTCCAGGTTGAGGTGTTCGATGAGGGGACGATCCGGGCTGTAGGAGAAGGTGACGTCCTCGAAGACGACGTGCCCACCCTCGGCGGTCAGGCCGCGGCCCGGCTCCGGCGACATCTCGTCGGCGTCGAGCAGCTCGAAGACCCGCTCCGCGGAGGCCACCCCCGACTGCAGCAGGTTCGTCATGGACGCGAGCTGCGTCAGCGGCTGCGTGAACTGGCGCGAGTACTGGATGAAGGCCTGCACGTCGCCGATGTTCATCTGCCCCGTGGCCACCTGGAGGCCGCCGAAGACCGCGACGATGACGTAGTTGAGGTTGCCGACCAGGAACATCACCGGCATGAGGATCCCGGAGAGGAACTGCGCCCCGAACGACGACGTGAACAGTTCCTCGTTGCGGGTGTGGAAGGTGTCCTCCACCTCCGACTTGCGGCCGAACACCTTCACCAGGGAATGGCCCGTGTAGGCCTCCTCGATCTCCGAGTTCAGCTCGCCCGTGGCCTTCCACATGTCGGCGAAGCGTTGCTGGGAGCGACGCATGATCAACGGCACGATCAGCATCGACAGCGGGATCGAGACCAGCGTGACCAGCGCCAGTGGCCACGAGATCCACATCATGATGATCAGCACCCCGACCACCGTCAGCAGCGAGTTGATGAGCTGCGGCAGGGTCTGCATCAGGGTCTGGGAGATGTTGTCGATGTCGTTGGTAACGCGGGAGAGCAACTCGCCGCGCGGCTGCCCGTCGAAGTACGACAGGGGGAGGCGCTGCAGCTTGGCCTCCACGTCGCTGCGCATCCGCCGCGCCGACTTCTGTGCCGCGCCGATCAGTAGCCAGTTCGAGACGTAGGTGGCGACGGCGGAGGCGACGTAGAGCAGCAGCACCAGGACCAGCACCGATCCGATGGCGCCGAAGTCGATGCCCTGACCGGGGGTGAAGTCGACGCGCTGCAGCATCTCGACGAGGGTGTCGTTCCCGCCGCCGCGGACGGCCTCGATGGCCTGTTCCTTCGTGACGCCCGCGGGCATGTTCCTGCCGACGATCCCGGCCAGCAGCAGGTCGGTGGCCGCACCCAGGATCTTCGGGCCGAGGGTGGACATCACGACGGCGCCGACGGCCAGTACGAGTGCGACCGCCACCGCGATCCGGTGCGGTTTCATGATCCCGAGCAGGCGTTTCAGCGACGGCAGGAAAGCGGCTGCGGTTTCCCCGGAGCCGCTGGGGCCGCCGGGTCCGAAGCTGATTTTCCCCGGGCCATGCTCGGGACGTTTGTTGGCCGCGGGTTTGGTGGCGGTCCCGGTGTTGTTGTTGGTGGTGGTGCTCATGCCCGGGCCTCCTCGGCGCCCAGCTGGCTGTCGACGATCTCCTGGTAGGTGGCGTTGTCGGCCAGCAGCTCCTCGTGGGTGCCGCGGCCCACGATGCGGCCGTGCTCCAGGACGAGGATCTCGTCGGCGCCCCGGATGGTGGCGACGCGCTGGGCGACGATCAGGGTGGCGCGGTCCGCCGTCGCCGGTGCCAGGGCGGCGCGCAGGCGGGCGTCGGTGGCGACGTCGAGGGCGGAGAAGGAATCGTCGAAGACGTAGATGGCGGGTTCCTTCACCAGTGCCCGCGCGATGGACAGGCGCTGCCGCTGGCCGCCCGATACGTTCGTGCCGCCCTGCGCGATGTGGGCGGCGAGACCGCCGTCGAGTTTCTCGACGAAGTCGGCGGCCTGGGCGATCCGCAGTGCCTCCCACATCTGCTCCTGCGTGGCGTCGGGGCGTCCGTAGAGCAGGTTGGAGGCCACTGTCCCGGAGAACAGGTAGGGCTTCTGCGGCACCAGCCCGATCCGCGACCACAGGGCATCGGGGTCGAGGCGGCGCACATCGACGCCGTCCACCAGCACCTCGCCGCTGCTGACGTCGTACAGGCGGGGGATCAGGTTCACCAGGGTGGACTTGCCAGATCCCGTCGACCCGATGATCGCGGTGGTGCGGCCCGGGGCCAGGGTGAACGACAGGTCCGCCAGCACCGGGTCCTCCGCGCCCGGGTAGGTGAAGGTGACGTCACGGAACTCGACGACACCCGTCAGTTCCTGCGGGGTGATCGGGTCGGTGGGGGGAGCCACGGTGGGTTCGGTGTCCAGCACCTCCAGGATGCGGTCCGCGGACACCGCGGATCGTGGGGCCAGGACCAGCAGCATCGTCGACATCAGCACCGAGATGAGAATCTGGATCAGGTAGTTCAGGAAGGCGGTCATCTGTCCGATCTGGATGTCGCCGGAGTCGATGCGGAAGGCGCCGAACCAGATCACCGCGACCGATGAGACATTCACCATGAACATGGCGATCGGGAACAGCAGCACCATCAGACGGGAGGCGCGCAGTGTGACGGAGTAGACGTCCTGGTTGGCGTCCTCGAAGCGCTTCGACTCGTGGTCCTCGCGGATGAAGGCGCGGATCACCCGGATGCCGCTGATCTGTTCGCGCAGTACCCGGTTGAGGGCGTCGAGGTTGGTCTGCATCCGCTGGAACAGGGGGGAGGCGAAGATCATCAGCAGCGAGATCGCCACGCCCAGCACGGCGACCCCGACTGCGATGATCCACGACAGCCCGAAGTCTTCGCGCACCGCCATGATGAAACCGCCGACCATCATGATGGGCGCCCCGACGATGATGGTCAGGGTGGTCTGGGCGATCGTCTGCACCTGCAGGACGTCGTTGGTGTTGCGGGTCAGCAGCGACGACGCCCCGAAGTCGCGCACCTCCCGGGTGGAGAACGACAGGGCACGGTCGAAGATGGCGGCCCTGATGTCGCGGCCCAGCGACATGGCGATGAGGGCGCCGAACCAGGTGGCGCCGATCTGCCCCGCCGCTTGCACCAGGGAGAACAGCAGCATCAGGGCGCCACTGTGCCAGATCAGGTCGGTGTCGCCCTTGACGACGCCGTCGTCGATGATCTGCGCGTTCAGGTTTGGCAGATACAGCGACATGGCGGTCGCCAGCACCTGGAGGACCAGGACGGCCAGCAGTTCTTTCCAATACGGCTTCAGGTACGTGAATATCAGCCGGTTGAGTCTTTTGATCACAGGGAATCCTTCCTGCGGGCCCCGTCGAGGGCGAGGCGCGCCAGGGTGGCGGGGTTCAACCTGGTCTCGGGGCATCTGCCGTGCGCATATCCCATCGCCAGGGTGACGACGAGATGGGCGAAGTCCTTGACCGGGATGGTCAACTTGGCCTCGTGTGGGGCCAGGCGGTCACGCATCCAGCCCGCGATGTCACGGACCCGGGCCTCCCACAGCTCCATGATCCGGAACCGGATCTCGTCCTGGTTGCCTTCCCGGTGCGGTCGGGGGATGAAACGACCGAAGGTGATGACGTAGTCGGCGGCGGTGGACAGACACACCTCGGTGGTCTCGTCGACGGTCGTGGTGGCGGGGGTCGCGGCGAAGATGTCGGTGAGCCGTTCGGGGGAGAGGTGGTCGGCGATGGTGGCGGCGATCAGGTCGCGTCGGGTCGGGAACACCCTGAACAGGGTTCCCTCTGCCACCTCGGCGGCCTCCGCCACCTGCCGGGTGGTCACCTCGGGACCGTGGTCCAGGATCAACTGGCGGGTCGCGGCAATCAACGACGCCCGCCGCTCGGCAGGCGGAAGAGGTCGGGCACGGGTCATCACGGCGCACCAGTGTATGAGTGAGTACTCACTCATTCAAGGTGGGGTGGGAACCGGGGCCGGCGGTGAGTGGCGTCGGGCACTTCGTCGAAGCCCTGGGCCTGGGTGCTGGGTCGGGGTATCCGCGGTGGCGTGGGCGTTGTGCGGCGTGTCGTCGGACTATGACTCGGCGATGATGAGTGTGCTCACTCCGTGTCCTTGGGCATGGTGATGACCAGGATGTCGCCGTCGGAATGGAGTGCTACACGTTTCGTGGACAGTGACGAAAAACAGGTTTGATCGAACACGTGAGGCATAAGTCTGTATTATGTCCGTATCTAAGTGCAGCGAAGAGTTCAAACAGCAGGTCGTGTCGGGTGGTCGTTGAGAAGTCCTGCACGATCAGCGATGTGGCAAAGTCTTACGGTCTGGTCCCGCAAACCGTGGGGATGCTGGGTGAATAAGTGGAGGAAAACCCATTCCGGTATTGAGGGTGAGGAAATGATGGCTGCCCAACGTGCTGAGTGCAAGAAAATCAAGGCCGAGCTGCGTGAGGCCCGGACGGGGGATCGACTTCAGAGATAAAGCGGCGGCTTTCCTCCGCGGCGGGTGTTCCGGCAAAGAACACGATACGCGTACACACCTCCGCCAAGGAAGGCAACCACTCCGGAACCTGTGTGATGTGCCACTGTCTGGGTGGTGTCGCATTCAGGGCTGCTACACCTTGGCGCAACGAGGGTATGTTGGAAACCCACAAAGCGTTGTGGAGGAACTCGCCAATTGTTGTGACGAGTCTTCCTCACGCGAGCTCCGAACACACCCACCTGTTATAGACGGGGTCGCAAAGTCTTGGAACGCGGGTGGTGTTGCAACCAGTCCAGAGGGATGGTGCGCCGGCTCATGCGGCAGGAGGGCCTGGAGGGGGTGTCACACCTTGCCTCAAGGTCTACAACTACTGTGCCGGTGGCCGGCCCGGCAGGGTGTCCCGACCTGATCGAAAGGGACTTCACAGCTGATGCTCCGGTTCCGGGGACTGGTGGGTGACATCACCTATGTTCACACCCCGGGAAGGATTCGTGTACCCGGCAGGCCGTGACGAGGGCTGCTCTGCTCGCAGGAAGGATTGTTGGCTACGCCATGGCAGGGAAACATGCGAACTGACCTGCCTCCACAACGTTCTGCAAAATTGGCGGTTCGGAACTGCCAGCCCGTCAAGGGTGTGACGATTTTTCATGTCGAGTCTAGGGGACGCAGTACACGTCCGCTGACTGCACCGCTTCCATGAACAAGTATGGCATCCACTGCTTCGGTGGGAAGAACCGGCGTGTGCCACGTACAGCGCCGCAGCAGATATCATTCAACGCCACCCGCGCAGGAAAGAACTCGTCAACCAGCAGGATCTACCACA
>CALLVV010000100.1 GCA_938012815.1 uncultured Propionibacteriaceae bacterium | reverse complement strand
GGCACGGAGTTCCTCGAGGAGTGGCGGCGGCTCGGCGAACCGTGCCCCGAGGAACTCGTCTCCTCCGCCGTCGATGTGTGCGCAGAGCTGGCCGTCCTGCCTTCGGAGTCATCGCTGCTGCACGGTGATTTCCATTACGCCAACATCCTTGGTCGTGGCAAAGACGCGTGGGCCGCCATTGATCCGAAACCGTTGAAAGGTGATCCCACGTACGAGGTGGTTCCGTTGTTGCGCAACCGCTGGAGTGAAGTCCGGGGTGGTGACGAAACGAACGACACGGTGCGGCAACGGGTGGAACGGTTCGCCAGAATGGCTGAGCTGGAGCCAATAACCGTGTGCTGGTGGTGTCTCGTGCGCAGTGTGGATGACGCGATGTGGTTTCAAGAACATGGCTACGAGTCCCGAGCGGAGATTTCCTGGGACATCGCCGGGTCGATGTTCATGAATCTATGAGTCTTGTTCACGGGTCTTGGATCGCCGCAAAACTCTCATTCAAGGCGAACCCGAGGACAGCTGTGCATGAAACCCGTGAAGGACATCGTAGACCTTGTCGTCCTCGCACTCACACAGACCACCGATGGCGGCAGACTCGAGGTGGTTTCGACTCGGACCGCTTCCTTCGTCGCGGTCCGGCTCAACCAGCTTCATGGGGGTGATCGGAACGTTCCCGGCATTCGTGATCGCTTCGGCGGACTCAACCTGTTTCATGGAGAGTGATCTCCAGCTCATCCGGCGAGAATCTGTCCGATTGATGGCTCAGTTGGAGCGCCGACGTCGTTCCAGTGCCTCGTACATGCCGTCGATGAGTTCCTTGAAACGCTCCTCCACCTGCCGGCGACGCACCTTCAACGTCGGGGTGAGCAAACCGTTGTCTGTGGTGAGGTCGCCGTCCATCAGCTCGGTGGCGCGGGGTTTCTCCTGACTCGGGAGTTTGTCGGTCAGCGCGGTGACCCGCCGGCGCAACTCCTCGGCCAGCTCGTTGGACTTCAGCCAGTCGGCCACCCCACCCGGCCACTGCATCAGTTTGCCGAGCTCCTCCACGTGCGGCAGCGACGGTTTGACCAGCAGCGTCACGCAGGGCCGGTTGTCGCCGAGCAGGACGGCGTGCTCGAACAGCGGGTCGGCGAGGATGAGGCCCTCGATGGGCTGCGGCGCGACGTTCTTGCCTCCCAGGGTGACGATGATGTCCTTGATGCGGTCGGTGATGACCAGGAACCCGTCGATGTCGACATATCCGGCGTCCCCGGTGTGCAGCCAGCCGTCGGAGTCAATGGCGGCGGCTGTGGCTTCCTCGTTGTTCCAGTACCCGGCCATCACGTTCGGGCCGCGGAACAGCACCTCACCGTGCTCGCCGATGTGCAGCTGCCCGTCCTTGAGGACCCGCCCCACCGTGCCGATCTTGAACCCTCCCGGCGAGTTGAAGGTCACCAGCGGCGAGGCCTCGGTCAGCCCGTAGCCGGTGTAGATGGGCATCCCGACGGCGGAGAAGAACTCCTCGATCTCCTTGCGCAACGGCGCCCCGCCGCAGGCCAGGACCGCCTTGTTGCCACCCAAGGCGACGCGGATCGAGGACAGGACGAGCCGGTCGGCCATGCCGAGCTGGGCGCGCCACAACCACGCCGGTTTCCTTCCCTTGCGGTAGGCCCGCTGGTTGCGGGCCCCCACCCGCAGCGCCCACGTGAAGATGCCACGTTTGATCCCCGAGGCCGCGACCTTCGCGTGAGCGGTCGCGAACACCTTCTCGTACAGCTTGGGGACGCTCACGAGCAGCGTCGGTTTCGCCTGCACCAGGGCATCGGCGACGGTGCGGGCGTCGGGAACGTAGGTGTTCATGCAGCCCTTGAGCAGCACGATGCTGGTCCAGGCCCGCTCCAGCGCGTGCGAGAGGGGTAGGAAACACAGCGAGTGCTCCTCCGGCCCGAAATGGAACATGTCCTCGATCGCTTCCTTCTGGGCGATCATCGCGGAGTGCCTGAGCATCACCCCCTTCGGATCACCGGTGGTGCCGGAGGTGTAGATGATCGACGCCAGATCGTCGGGGTCCGCCTGTGCGAGACGGGCCTCCAGGGCACGGGCGTCAGGTTCGGCCCGGAAGTCGCCGTAGGTGATGACCCGTTCCGGCATTCCGTCCCAGGGGTCGAGAATCACCACGTCCTCCAGCTCGGGCAGGTCATCGGCGACCTCCAGAATGCGTTCGCACTCGCTCCGGCCGCCTGCGAACAGGATCCGTAGCCCGGAATCGGCAGCGATGTGCCGGATCTGTTCCGGGGTGGAGGTGGCGTAGATGGGCACCGGAATGGCCCTCACGGTGGCGGCGCCGAAGTCGATCTCCGACCACTCGGGGCAGTTGTTCGCGAACAAACCGATGCGGTCGCCCGGCTGGATTCCCCGGTTCAGCAGCCCCTGCGCCGCCTCGTCGATGCGCTCACCGAACTCGCGGAAGGTGTGGGTGCGCCAGCCCTCGCCGACCCGGATCCGGGTGGCTGGGCGGTCAGCGTGCTCGGCTATGGCCGCGCGCATCTGCACGGCGAGGTGCTGGATCATTGGTCCTCCTGGTCGGGAACCAAGGATAGAGGTTCATGGCGACGGCGAGTCCCTTAGGGCCTGCTGCGAAGAGCGTCGCCTGGGTGAGGACGCCCCGGACGGGACATCGGACCACCCGAT
This sequence comes from uncultured Propionibacteriaceae bacterium, assembly GCA_938012815.1. Taxonomy (GTDB): domain Bacteria; phylum Actinomycetota; class Actinomycetes; order Propionibacteriales; family Propionibacteriaceae; genus Arachnia. The sequence goes on along the minus strand of CALLVV010000100.1, from coordinate 36,027 downwards.
CCGGTGCGCCGCAGCCGGGCATGACTTCCGCACCAGGACCCAACTACGGGCACAGCCGGTGGAGCCCGCACGTGACCGTGCCATCGTCCAGGGTCAGGACCGGGCCCGTTCCGGTGACGATCAGACGGAACGATGGTTCCCCGTCGATCTGCTCCAGCGCGGAGGTTAGGGCCCTGTGCCCGTTCGCGATCCGAGCCCCGGCCAGCTTGACCTCGACCGCACCCCAGCGGCCGTCGGGATGCACCACTACGGCGTCGATCTCATAGCCGTTGGAATCCCGGTAGTGTTGGACCCTTCCCCCGAAAGCAATCGCCAGCACCGTCAAATCGTGGTGAACCGCACTCTCGAACAGGGCGCCTGCGGTGGCCGGGTCCTGTTGCAACGAGGACAGTGGCGCCTGGAGGGCAACCGCGGCCAGCGCGGGATCGGCCAGGTGCAGTTTCGGGGAGGTCCGGAGCCTGGCCCGCGAGCGTAGCTTCGGCGCCCAGGGTTGTTGCCGCTCAACGACGAAAATCCGGGCCAGCAGGTCCACGTAGCGGCTGACGGTTGTGGCCGACAGGTCCGGTGCGATCGGCGCGAGATCCCGGGCCAGGGTCTGGAAGGAGACGGCGGAGGCGCTGCTCGCGGCGATGGCGGTGAGCAACGCCTCGACCACCGCGGGTGAGTTCCGGATCCCCCCGAGCCTCAACAGATCGGTGCGGATGACCTCATCCAAATACCCACGCAGGAGCAGGGCCGCGTCCTCGGGCGGGGCCTCACGCCACGCCGGAAAACCAGGGCGCAGAAGCCGACCGAGAACCTCCTCGAAGGTCAGCGCTTCCGGTTCCCCCGCCGGTCGCTCACCTTCGAAGAGCCCCGACAAAGAGACCGCACCGAATCCGGGGTCGTGTTCCCACCAGGAGAGGGTTCGCATCCGCTGACGCATGAAACGTCCGGCTCCCGTGTGCCGGGTGTGATCGTCCGCCGGGGTCGCAGATCCGGTGAGAATGAACTGCCCGGGGGTGGATTCCCGGTCGACGGCGCGCCGCACCTGGTCCCAGACCTCGGGAATGATCTGCCATTCGTCCAGCAGGCGGGGACGGGCACCGATGAGAAGCTGCCCTGGGGCGAGGTCGTTGAGCGCCCGCGCTGCGGGATCGTCCATGAGCACCGACGATCCCGCAGCTTCCAGGGCAGTTCGGGTCTTCCCGCAGGCGCGCACGCCCTCCAGCATCACTGCTCCGGAGATCCTGAGCGCGCGTCTCATCGCGCCGTCCATCACGCGTGGAAGATACGCCCCGGTCACCGTCCACCTCCCTGGCCTTGATTCCGCAGACATTCTAGGCACCGGTTTGCAGACACTCTAGGCATCAGTTTGCAGACATCGTGGAGGTGGATGTGCAGAATCCGTTCTCAGTCGACCGGGACGCAGACCTCGGTGAGGTACTGCGCCGGATCCTGGACCTGTACCGGGCCAACGATGTAGCGGTTGTACATGGGACCGGCGATCTTCAGCCCGGAGCGGGTGATGTACTCGGCCAGTTCCTCATTGACGGAACCGAACTGGTCGTAACCGCCGCGGAAGGCGGCCACCGCGACCCGCTGTTCCGGCAGCTCCCGGATCACGAGCGGTTCGGATGCGACGGTGCCGGGGGCGACGGGTTCCCAGATCTCGATGTCGATGTCGGAATCGCGGTACTCGGGGTCGTGGAAGATGGCTCCGCAGGGCTCGCCGGTGTACGTGAGGCCCTGCGTCTGGAACGCCTCCATGAATTTCGCCCACACCGTGTTTTCGTCGGTGTAGGCGTCGATCTTCGTGCGCAGGGCGGCGACGAGCTGCGCGGGATGGGTGGTGACGGTGATGTCGGCCATGGTGGCCCTCCTCGTGGTGTGGGAGATGAGTCGGTCGATCTCGGCGATGCGGTGGCGGACCGCCTCGGCATCGGCGACGAGTTGATCGCGCTGCACGGCGAGCGCGCGACCCAACGCTTCGGGGTCGTCGCGTTGCAGGAGCAGGGCGGCTATGGCGGAGACGGAGAACCCGATGTCGCGCAGCTGACGGATCAGCGTCGCGTCACGCACCTGTGAGGAGGCGTAGAACCGGTGACCGGTGAAGTCGTCGGTGGCGGCCGGGCTCAGGACGCCGTTGGCGTCGTAGTAGCGCAGCATCCGCACCGACAGCCGGGTGAGGGTGGAGAACTCCCCGATGCGGATCAGTCTCGTCTCGGTCATGACACCATCGTGGGACCTGACACCGTGTCAGGGTCAACCGGACCGGATTCCCCATCCGGCCTCGCGACCTGCAAGACTCTCCGCCATGAATCCGGCTCCCTGGCGCAACCGGCTGAGTTTCGGGCTGGGCACGCTCGGCCGCGACATGTCGGCCGCGCTGGTCGGCATGTGCTTGATGTTCTACCTCACCGAGGTGCTGCACATCTCGCAGTCGTCGACGGCGGTGGTGACGGTGGTTCTGGTGGCGATGCGGATCTTCGACGCCCTCAACGATCCCTTCATGGGTGTCATCGTCGACAACACCCGCTCCCGGTTCGGCAAGTTCAAACCGTGGATCGCGCTGGGCGCGGTGTTGTGGGGGGCCGCCACGCTGGGGATCTTCGTGGACCTCGGGATCTCGGGGGTGGCCTTCCTGGTGTGGTTCACCGTGGTCTACCTGGTGTGGTCGGTGGCCTACACCATCAACGACATCTCCTTCTGGGGCATGCTGCCCGCCCTCTCCCAGGACCTGAAGGAGCGGGAACGCATCGGGGTGATCGCCCGGATCTGCGCCAACCTCGGGTTGTTCTCGGTGGTGGTGGCGGTGGTGCCCGCGACGAAGGCGCTCGGCGGGCTGCTCGGCAGCGAGCAGCTGGGGTGGCTGGCCTTCGCGGCGCTGCTGGTCGTGCTGATGCTGGGTTTCCAGTCGTTGACACTGCTGTTCACCAGGCAGCAGGTGACGGTGGCCGCCTCGCAGACCCCGTTCCGGGAGCTGGTGCGAGTGATCGGCCGCAACGACCAGCTGCTGTGGGCGGCGGGGGCAATGCTGTGTTTCATGGGCGGCTACATGACCGTCACGAGCCTCGGCATCTACTACTTCAAGTACGTCTACCGCGACGAGGCGACCTATTCGGTGTTCGCCGCCATCCTCGCGGTGACGCAGCTGGCCGGGCTGGCGCTCTTCCCGCTGGTTCGGAAGTTCCTGCGTCGTTTCCAGATCCACACCCTGGCCACCCTCCTGTGCCTGGTGGGGCTGGTGGTGTTCTGGTTCGCGGGTTCGTCGCTGACGGTGGTGGCGGTCGCGGGGGTGCTGCTGTTCACCGGGCAGGCGTTCATCCAGCTGCTGATGCTGATGTTCATCGCCGACTGCGTCGAGTACGGGCAGTGGAAGCTGGGGCGCCGCAACGAGTCGGTGACGTTGGCGGTGCAGCCGTTCATCTACAAGGCCTCGAACGCCATCGGCAGCGGTTTCGTCGGCCTGGCGCTGCTGATCTCCGGGATCAGCGGTGCCCGGGTGGTCGAGGACGTGACGGCCGCCGGCGTAGCCGCCTTCAAGTCGGTGATGCTGCTGATTCCCATGGTGCTGATCGCGGCGAGCTGGCTGATCCTGCGCACCGGGTACCGGCTCGACGAGAAACGCTACGCCGAGATCCTCACCGAACTGGAGGGCAGACAGGCCGCCGCCTGACCAACTCCCCTCCCCCAAGCCGGTTGCCCCGGATCGCGACCAACGAGCGACCCGAGTCGAAACCACCCGGCAGCCAACAAGCAAACCCAACCACAGCTGCCCAAACACGCGCGAGAGGTTCCGACACGCCCAGCTCGCCTAACGAGCAGGCCGGTTCAACCAGCTTCGTGACGCCCTACCCGCGGGCCAGCAGGGCGGCCACCGCTATCTCAAGGGCGTCTTCGAACATGGTTTCGCGTTCGGTGGCCGTGAGGTCGGCGGAGTGGTCTAGGAGGTGATCGGAGACGGTCAGCACCGCCAGGGCCTCGGCGTTGTTGCGGGCGGCCGCCGCGTACAGGCCCGCGGCCTCCATCTCGACCGCGAGGGTGCCCAGCTTGGCCAGCTCCGGGATGATGTCGGTGCGGGGATGGTAGAAGTAGTCGCTGGTGAACACGGAACCGACGTGAACCGCTCGGTCGCTGCCCCGTCGCGCCTGCACCACGGCGGCGGCGAGCATGTCGAAGGTAGGTGTCAGCGACAACGTCACCCCGGGCACAGCAACGGTGGCAACCGAGGAGTCGGTGTGCGCGGCGGAGGCGATCACGACGTCGCGGACGCGCACCCTGGGTGAGAAGGCCCCACAGGTTCCGACCCGGCAGATGCGCCTCACCCCGTGGCGGGAAAACAGTTCGGTGGCGTAGATGGACATCGACGGAACCCCCATCCCGGAGGCGGTCACGGTGACGGGAACCCCGTCGAGGGTGCCGGTCCAGGTTCCGATGCCCCGGACATCGGAGACCAACTGGGCGCCGTCGAGCCGGTTCCGGGCGATGTGTTCGGCGCGACGCGGGTCACCGGGCATGAGTACCAGAGGGGCGATCTCACCGATTTCACGGGAGAAGTGCGGAGTTGACGACATGACAAGAGCCTAGCCACGTACGATGACCGGATGGATGCCACCGGTGATGTGGTGTTGAGACCACCAGAGATCTCCGACGCCGAACCCCTCCATCTGCTTTTCCGGGATCCCGAGGTGATGCGTTGGATCGGGAATGGGCGGGTACGGGATCTCGCGTACTACGAGGATTTCGTGCACCACCAGCGCGAGTTGTTCCACACCAAGGGCTACTGCTTCCACACGTTGTGCGTCGAGGGCCGGGTAGCCGGTTTCGCGGGCCTTCACGACTGGAACGCGGAGTGGGGGCCGACGGGATCCGTCGAACTCGGATACCGGCTCGGAAAGCGTTACTGGGGCCGGGGCATCGCATTCGACGCGGCCCGCAGGGTGCTCTCGGACATCCCGCATCTGCCGCTCACTGCGATGATCGCGGTCGGGAACACCCGATCCGAGCGCCTGGCGCTGCGACTCGGTTTCGTGGCCGCCGAGTCCTATCAGATCCCGGGTGGCGGCGAGGCCCGCTGCCATCGTCGCGGGGCGGGCACCGGGTCGTGAGAAATTTCAAGCCCCGGATCCATCCGATCCGGGGCAGTGGCAGGTGTTGGATTTGAACCAACGTAGGCAACGCCGACGGTTTTACAGACCGCTCCCTTTGGCCGCTCGGGCAACCTGCCGAACGCTGGCTGACCAGCGACGGAAAGAGTATCAGTGCCGGGCGGATACGTCCAACCGAGGGCGCCGCGGGCTCCCGTGCAAAGTTTTGAGGCTGCGGTGAAGGGGTTTGCACCGTACACCCCATGCTTTTTTCCACATGACATGACTCGCGGGCGTCGGAGTGACGGAGCGGCGGCGGGGAGAAGGACCGGGTGGGGCTGGCACAATGGGTGACCCACGATCCGAGGAGGAACCCATGGCAGCGGACAGCTCTTTCGATGTCGTCAGCAAGGTTGATCGCCAAGAGGTGGACAACGCGCTGAACCAGGCCGCCAAGGAGGTGTCGCAACGCTTCGACTTCAAGAACACCGACTCCTCCATCCGCTGGTCCGGGGATGCCATCGAGATCGAGTCGAGCGGTGAGGAGCGCGCGAAGGCGGTGCTGGACGTGTTCCAGTCGAAGCTGATCAAGCGCGGAGTTTCGTTGAAGGCCCTCGACGCCGGCGATCCCCGCATCTCCGGAAAGAAGTGGAAGATCACCTGCACCACCAAGCAGGGCATCAAACAGGAGGACGCGAAGAAGATCTCCAAGCTGGTGCGCGACGAGGGTCCCAAGGGCGTGAAGGTGCAGATCCAGGGCGACGAGCTGCGGGTCAGCTCGAAGTCACGCGACCACCTCCAGGAGGTCCAGCGCCTCATCAAGGAGGCCGACTACGACTTCGCCGTCCAGTTCGTGAACTACCGCTGAACCAGCGGGGTCACCAGCGACGGGGATGGCGTTGATGACACCGGGACCACCCGTCCCCGTGGCTGCTGGGCCACCGTGGTGATACCGCGACCCATCAGACCTTCGCGACCGCCAGGAACATAGGGAAGTCCTGGCGCTCGCCGTCGACCTCCTTGCCGACCACCCCGGCGTCGTGGAAGCAGATGTCGCGGTATCCCGCCTTCTCCAGCCAGCCGCGCAGCTCGCCGCGGCAGAAACCGTGGTGGCCGTGGAAATCGACGGCCGTGGCGTGGTAGCGCTTCGCGGCGTCGTGGTCGAGGTCGGCGATCACCACCACCCCGCCCGGGGTCATCGCCCTGCGCAGCGCCCTCAGCAGGGCCGGCACGTCGTCGACGTGGTGGAGGAACATCTGCGCCAGTGCCAGCTCGTAGGGTCCGCCCGGGATCCCCTCGGACAGGTCGGCCACAGCGGCACTCCAATCCCCCAGCCCCTCGGCCACCAGGGCCTTCGACGCGACCTCGACCATCGCCGGGGAAGCGTCCAGCAGGGTGGTGGGCCCGAGCACGTCGTGCAGGCAGCGGGCCAGCATGCCCGTCCCGGAGCCCAGCTCGACGGTCACCGGATGGCCGTCGAGCGGCACCACCGAACGCACCACGGTGGCGACCCTCCGGACCCTGGCCATCCGCTCCAGGTCGTCGTCCCAGGTGGCGGCCCGTTCGTCAAAATCTTCACCCATGGCCTGAGCCTACCGGGCGGGTTCGGCGGCCCGCTTCGGGATCAGGTGGAAAACCGCGACGATCACCGCCCCGACCGCGAGGCCGAGCACCGCGGAGCAGGCGGTCTCCACCACCCATTCCAGCGCCTCGCCGGCCACCGGCACCGATGCGGTGGCGTGGGCCAGGCCGTGGACCAGCCCCAGGGGCGCGCCCCAGCCGAGCTTGGCGGCGCCGTCGAGGAGGATGTGCCCACCGACCCACAGCATGGCGGCGATCCCGATCACGGACAGTGCGGCCAGCAGCTTCGGCATGGCGGCCACCAGGAGGCCACCGAGCGCACGGCCCGCCCCCTTGCCCTCCTTCAGCTTCAGACCCACATCGTCCATCTTCACGATCAGCGCCACCACACCGTAGACCAGCGCCGTGATCAGGACCCCGACCAGCGCCAACGTGATCGCACGGCGCCAGAAACCCTCGTCGGCGAGGGAGTTCAGGGAGATCACCATGATCTCCGCGGACAGGATGAAGTCGGTGGTGATGGCGCCGCCGACCAGGGTGTTCTCGTCCTTCTCACCGCGATCCGCGGCCGGTTCTTCCTCGCCGTGGTGCCCGGATACGGCCTCCCAGACCTTCTCGGCGCCCTCGAAACACAGATAGGTGCCGCCGAGCATCAGGATCGGGGTCAGGATCCAGGGAATGAACTGGCTCAGGGCCAGCGCCACCACCAGGATGATCGCCTTGTTCCGCAGCGATCCTTTTGCGATCCGCCAGATGATCGGCAGCTCCCGGGCCGGGCTCAGGCCTGTGACGTAGCGGGGGGTGACGGCGGCGTCGTCGATCACGACCGCCATTGCCTTGGTGCTGGTTGCGCTGGTCAGTTTCGCGATCATCGCCACGTCGTCCAGCAGCGCGGCCAGGCCTCCGGCCATGTGTTTCCTCCAACTTTTCGGGTCGTCAAAGAAGGTAGCATCCCGGCCATCCATACCTGCCGGCATTACCATGCGACGCCATGAGCAACCTGCGTCTGATCTCCCACAACGTCAACGGCATCCGCGCCGCCCTACGCCGGGGACTGCACGAGTTGTGGCGACGCGAGAAGGCCGACATCCTGTGTCTGCAGGAGGTGCGCTGCCGCCTCAGGGACCTGCCTGCCGGCGCCTTCGCCGGACATCACGTCGCCTGGTCCATCGGCGAGCTGGCGGGTCGCAACGGCGTGGCGGTCCTGACCCGTGACGCGCCGGAGCGGATCGCCACCCTCGACGGCACCGCGGTGATCGTCACGCCTGACGGCACACCCACCGAGTCGGAGGTGGAACGGGTGGGCAACCGCGACCTGGCGGCCTTCGCCGGTGAGGGCCGCTACGTGGAGGTGGACCTGGCCGGGGTGCCCATCCGCGTCGCCTCCCTCTACCTGCCCAAGGGCGCCGTCCCGGAACACCACGCCCGGAAACCCGAGGAGGCCGACACCCCGAAGTACGAACGGAAGATGAAATTCCTCTCGGGCCTGGCGCGTCACCTGACCCGGGCTCGCAGGTCGGCGGCGCAGGCCGGACGCGAGTACGTGATAGTCGGGGATTTCAACATCGCCAACACCCGGCACGACCTCAAGAACTGGCGTTCCAACCAGCGCACCGACGGTTTCCTGCCCGAGGAACGCGACTGGTTCACGGCCCAGCTTGGTCCCCGAACCCTCGTCGACGTGGTGCGTTCCATGCACCCGGGTCAGGACGGCCCCTACTCGTGGTGGTCGTGGCGGGGCCAGGCGTTCGCGAACGACGCGGGCTGGCGCATCGATTACCACCTGGCGACTCCGAAGCTGGCGCGGGCCGCGGTCAGGGCCGAATCGCTGCGCGAGGCCGACTACGACTCCCGAGTCAGCGACCACTGCCCGGTCGCCGTCGACTACGACCCGGCCAGGCTCTCCTGAGAGGCCTTGGTGTCCCATCTCTGGGTGAGTTCGTGGGCCTTCACGGACTCCCAGACCGCCCAGATCAGCAGCAACGCGACCAGCCAGGTGCCGTTGCGGACCGCGAAGACCATGGCCTCGTAGGCCAGCAGGACCGCGGAGATGATGATGGCGATCCGGAGCCGACGGGTGTTGGGACGGGTCATCGGGAACAGCACCCCGCCCCACAGCAGGTACCAGGAGTGCAGAGCAGGGAGGGTGAACGCCGACAGCAGCAGCCCCCATCCGGTGAAGTTCAGGGGGCGGCGCCCAAGGTGCCGGAAAGCCAGCCAGACGATCCCGATGGCACAGACCAGAATCCCGAGGGAACGCATCACGCCCACGGCCATCTTGCCACCCTGGTCGATGCCCACCTGGTTCAGGAGGTATTCGACGGCCTCCCCCAGCAGGTTGAACGGCGAGGCGCTGGTCACCTTGCCGGGAACATCCACCGCGTTGACCCATCCGAAGCCGAGCCCCGTCACGACACTCAGCAGCACGAACACCGTCACCGAGACCGCCAACGATGCCAAGGCCCGGGCTGCTGCGGTGGTCAGGGGACGGAGTCTCCACGATGTCCAGGGATGGGTGATGAACGGCAGGGCCACCGCAACGAACACCGCGGGCTGTTTGATGGCAGCTCCCACCCCGACCGCGGCCGCTCCCCACCACCAGGCGCGCCACTTGGTGGTGATCCAGATCCCCATCATCGCCAGCCCCATCATGAGGGCGTCGTTGTGTGCGCCGCCCACGAAGTCGATGATGACGATGGGATTGGCCAGGACGAACCAGCTGGCGGCGGCTGGGTTGATACCGAAACGTCCCGCGATCCGCGGCACGCACCAGCCGATCATCCCCACCCCGATCAGCGCGGGGAGCCGCATGACCACCGTCGACCAGTAGGGATCGAACCCGACCAGCACTAGCAGCCAGTGGTTCATCCTGAGCGCCAGGGGCCCGTAGGGAGCGGGTGTGTCGCGCCACACCCAGGCAACCTGGTCGGCAAACTGTCCGGGCAGGATCCCGGGACCCACCAGGTAGGGGTTGAGATCGTTGTTCAGCAGCCACCCCTGGGCCGCGTAGGAGTAGGCATCGTGGCTGAAGATCGGTGGGGCCACCAGCATGGGGGCCGCGACGATCGCGAGCACCGCCCAGTGGCGCAGCTGTGGCTGCCCCCGCGACTCCCGCCGCGCGGGGCGTACCCTGAGCCAGAACTCGAGCATCAGGGCCAACCCGGCCATGGTGATAACGGTGCCGATCCACGTCCACTCGACACCCGCCAGCCCGTACGACGCCATCGCCCGGGTCAGCGGGGAGACCCGCGGAAGGTAGGCAGGGGTCAGCGACCCCAGCACCAGCAGCACCGATCCCAGGCACCCCACCAGCACCGCACGTGCGCCGAAGGCATCCCCGAACGCCTTCAACCCTCGTGACACCGCTGCCCGCATCACCGGCATCAACGCTTCCCCCGTCGCCGCGTCCGGTGGGCAAGACGGTCAGCGCGGCTGCCCGGTTCGCGATACGCCACGCTCTCCCCGCACGGCACGTCAAGGGGACGCGCCGGCGATTCACGGGAGAAGTCGTTCGTCCGGGTCATGAGGGCATACTACGGGGCGACGACACCAAGAGGGTTTTCGTTCTCAACGGTCCCACCGGTGTGGGTCCGTTCCGTTCGGGTGAAGGAACAACGGATGCGCCGCTATACACTTGCCCGGAGCCGTGAGAGGGAGAGGTTTGTTCGTGGCTGAGACGCGGTCGCTGGATCGGGTGGTGATCCGCTTCGCCGGGGATTCCGGTGACGGGATGCAGTTGACGGGGGATCGTTTCACCGCCGAGTCGGCCTCGCTCGGCAACGACATCGCCACCCTGCCCAACTATCCCGCGGAGATCCGCGCCCCGCAGGGCACCCTTCCCGGTGTTTCCTCCTTCCAGGTGCACTTCGCCGACTACGACATCGTCACCCCCGGCGACCGGCCCGACGTGCTGGTGGCCATGAACCCGGCTGCGCTGAAGGCCAACCTCGGTGACCTTCCCAAGGGCGGGGTGATCATCGTCGACGAGGGCGATTTCACGAAACGCAACCTGGCGAAGGTCGGATGGGACACGAATCCGCTGACCGACGGTTCCCTGGCCGACTGGAAGGTCCATTCCCTGGACCTGACGGGCATGGCGACGGCGGCGGCGAAACCTTTCGGGCTGGGCCGCAAGGACGCGGGTCGCACGAAGAACATGTTCGCCCTGGGGCTGCTGTGCTGGCTGTATTCCCGCGACACCTCCGGGACCATCGACTTCCTGAAGACCAAGTTCGCGTCGAAACCCGAGATCCGCGACGCGAACCTGGCGGCCTTCCGGGCTGGGCACGCCTACGGGGAGACCACCGAGGTCTTCGAGCACCGCTACCACGTGGCCTCTGCCCCCATGAAACCCGGCCGCTACCGTCAGATCACCGGGAACCTCGCCACCGCTTTCGGTTTGATGGCGGGTGCCGACCGTGCCGGGATGCAGCTGTTCCTGGGGTCCTACCCGATCACCCCCGCCTCCGACATCCTCCACGAGTTGAGCCGCCGCAAGGACGCCGGCGTGGTCACGGTGCAGGCGGAGGACGAGATCGCGGGCATCTGTTCCGCGCTGGGCGCCTCCTACGCGGGCCTGCTCGGGGTGACCACCACGTCGGGTCCCGGCATGGCCCTGAAGATGGAGGCCGTCGGCCTGGGTGTGATGACCGAACTGCCCCTGGTGATCGTCGACGTGCAGCGCGCCGGACCGTCGACGGGGATGCCGACCAAGACCGAACAGGCCGACCTGTTCCAGGCGATCCTGGGGCGTAACGGCGAATCACCTGTCGCAGTACTGGCCGCCCGCTCCCCCGCGGACTGTTTCGCAACCGCCGTCGAGGCCTGCCGGATCGCGGTGAAGTACCGCACCCCGGTGATCATGCTCACCGACGGCTATCTGGGCAACGGTGCGGAACCGTGGCGGATCCCGGATCTCGACGACATCGACCCGATCGTCCGCGGTTACGCCACCGAACCGAACGCGACCGATCCCCAGGGGAAACCCGTTTTCCATCCGTATCTGCGCGACGAGAACCTGGCGCGCGCCTTCGCGGTACCCGGCACCCCGGGGTTGGAGCACCGCATCGGGGGGTTGGAGAAGAACTCGGCCACGGGCGCGATCTCCTACGTGCCCGACAACCACGACCTGATGGTGCGCACCCGGCAGGCGAAGATCGACGGCATCGTCCGCGACATCCCCGACGTCGAGGTCCACGACCCCTCCGGGCGGGCCCGGTTGCTGGTGCTGGGATGGGGTTCCACCTACGGGCCCATCACGGCCGCCGCGCGCCGGGTGCGGCTGGGCGGCCGCGAGGTGGCGACGGCCCACCTGCGTCATCTCAACCCGATGCCCGCCAACCTGGGGGAGGTGCTGCGCGGCTACGACAGGGTGCTGGTGCCCGAGATGAACCTGGGGCAGCTGGCCTTCCTGCTGCGCGCCCGCTACCTGGTGGACGTCCAGAGCTATTCGCGGGTGCGGGGACTGCCCATCTCGGTGGGTGAGCTGGAGGCCGACCTGACCGCGGAGATCGACTCGCTGGAGGTGGAGTGATGCACGGACTCGCAGGCGTCCCCCTGTCCCAGGCACCACAGACCCGGAAGGACTACACCAGCGACCAGGAGGTGCGTTGGTGTCCCGGCTGCGGCGACTACGTGATCCTGTCCACCTTCCAGGCCATGATGGCCGACCTCGGCATCGCCCGGGAGAACACCGTCGTGATCTCCGGCATCGGGTGCTCGTCGCGGTTCCCCTACTACGTGGACTGCTACGGGATGCACTCCATCCACGGCCGCGCCACCGCCATCGCCACCGGGGTCGCAGCGGCCCGCGAGGACCTCAACGTGTGGGTGATCACGGGCGACGGCGATGCCCTGTCGATCGGCGGCAACCATCTCATCCACGCACTGCGGCGCAACGTGAACATCAACATCCTGCTGTTCAACAACCGCATCTACGGGCTGACGAAGGGGCAGTACTCCCCCACCTCGGAGCAGGGCAAGCTGACCAAGTCCACGCCCTACGGCTCCCTGGACGTGCCATTCAACCCGGTGGCGCTGGCGCTCGGCGCGGAGGCGTCGTTCGTGGCGCGCGCCGTCGACTCCGATCGCGCGCAGCTCACCGAGGTCATGAACGCTGCGGCCCGGCATCGCGGCGCCGCCCTGATCGAGATCTACCAGAACTGCCCGATCTTCAACGACGAGGCCTTCGACGCCCTGAAGGGCCCGGAATCGGCGAACGCGCTGATCCGGCTCCGCGACGGCGAGCCCGTGGTTTTCGGCACCGAGGAACAGTTCTGCGTGGTCCGGGAACCCGACGGGGGGTTGCGGATCGCCGAAACCGCCACCGCCACCCCGGGGGGGATCGTTGTCCACGACGCGGGACGACGGGACCCGTCGCAGGCCTTCGCCCTGGCGCAGCTCACCGACCACGGCGTGATGCACCGCGCCCCGGTCGGGATCTTTCGGCAGGTGGAGCGACCCGCCTACGACGACCTGCTGCGCGCGCAGGTGGCCGAGGCCCGCGCGGAGAATCCGCACGATGCACTGCAGGCCGCCATGTCGGGAAAGACCTTCTGGGAAATCGCCTGAAAACCCATTGAAAGGGCGTGGCCCGGCATTCCTTTCCGGGTTGCCGGGCCACGATTCTGATGGGATTTCTCCTACTCCTTCCACACCACCTTCGGGTCTTCCTCAGCGACGTTGAGCGATGCCTCCGGGAACCTTGAGCTGAGTATGCAATCTCTCGTTCCGCTCGAGGTGGTGCAAGTGGCGGTGATATCGATTGAGCCGAGTTCATAGGACGAGAGGATGGTGCCCACCAAGAGGCCGGGCTTGGGGACGACGTTCTCCAGTTTGGAGGTGTTCTCGGAATTCTGGGTACGTGTGACGCTGCCCTCGACCACGGTCACCCTCTTACTCTTGATGGCGATGCCACACCCCGGGTCAATGGCTTTGGAGGCCAAGCACGCTTTCGCCTCGGACACGACCTTTTCACGGAACAGGTCGATGCCCGCCTGGCTCGCCTTGGGCTTGAGACTCGACCACGGCACTTTGTCCCTCGAATTAGTCAAGACGACGGTGTTCTCGTCGATCTCGAGGTACTTGTTGGTGGATGCGACGACGTAGCTTCCCGGGAATACCTTCAGGATGTTCGCACTGCCCTTTATCACCTCACCGTTCACTGTAATGTCGCTCCTCTTGAGGGGATGGAAATTCAGACTGGGAAGCCCCGTGGCCAGCTTTCCATTTTTGGGGTTCACCTTGTAATTGTCGCTGGCCGATATGTCACCCACTTTGTAGGTGACGGAAACATCGTAGCGACCGTCCTCTTCAGCAGCGGGTTCGCCGATCTTGATGTCAGTGATCGGGGCCCGGGTCAGCGAATCCTTCAGCACCTCGTTGGTGAGCGATGAGGCATCGCCCGCAATACGGTCCAGGAGTCTCTTGGCGTCTTCTGCGCGCCCCTCGGAGATCGCGGTGAGGTATTTCTTGGCGACGTTCTTGGCGATTCCCTCGGGATCCGTCGGTTCCTCGGACGTCGGCACCTCGGACGGCGACGCCGTTTCATCGGGGCTGGTTCCTCCTCCTGAGAAGAAACGCGGGAGTACCAGCGCCAGCACCACGGCCACCGCCACCACGACGACCCCGATCCCAACCCACAGACCTGTTCTCGACTTCTTCGGGAACTGCTCCGGACCCTGCGGAGGGTAACCCGCCGCATAGAGGGGCGGTCCGGGCCATCCCTGCGTCACCGGCCCCTGCGGGGGCACGTTCATGTTTTCCGCATACCCTTGGGGAGAGCCTTGATACCCTTGCGGTTGCCCCTGCCCCGGCGGGAAGAACTGCGGCATTCCCGGCGGCTGGGTGGGGTCTCCGGTTCCTCCGGGTTGATCGGGGCTTCTCGGACCGCTCGGTGTCGACAACTCGTTTCCCTCCTCGTTGGTTTCCGGAGCAGTTCGCCCAGCTCAGGAAAGCCGGAGCTCCGTCACATCGAGGTCGTGAACCAACCACTGCTCTCCCGCTTCCAGCAGGGTACAGCAAACCCCATTCACCGAAGGTTTTCGGGATTCTGACCCCGGAGCTGATCCGCTGGCCAGCAGCCGGTTGTCCCGAGCCCTGGGTGGGGTATTTCCCCGCCCTTCCCAATGAACCCGAACCCGAGATGCCATCGGTTGGACCGTTGATTCACCACACATTGCGGAGCTCACGAAACGCTGGACCCGGTGTCCTGGAACGGACCTGGTTACGATTCAGCGAGTGTTGCTCGGGCATGAGAAGCATGTGGAGGGGCCAGACTCATCCAGCCACAGGCCCCTCCTCTCAGGACGCACCCCCGCGTCACATATGCCTCGGATCCGACTCCGCCCACCGTCCGTTTTCCGACGCCACCAGCGCCGGAAAACGGACGGGAGAACCAGATTCGGCCCCCGGCTCGCCGCCTTTCAGGTTCTTTTCCAAAGGTGTACCGGTTCCCGTGTAGGACACCGGCACACCCGTGAGGACGGTCGACGCGCCACGCATGGCAGCCACCCCCATGACGACCATGCGCGCGCTTCGCGCGTCGACCTGTCTTCCCATCCCGGAATCCCCTGAACTCATTCGCATGAATCGGCAGCGCGTTGAAGCTATCAGGAAAACATGTCCCTCAAAAGGATGACGATGGCTGGCTACTTGCCGAACGGTCATGCGGCAGGGAGGAGCAGGGTTTCTTGGCAGAACCGATTTCCCCTTCACAGGGGCTCGGCGCGCCACCGCACCACATGCCGCGGGGACGTGGCTCTTTCCCTCAGGACACGCACGACTCCCCGCTCCAACGAATCACCGAGAAGCCAGAATCATGTGCGCAAAGAATTTCTCACCACCCGCTTGAAAGGCGTCACCGCGGATGACCTTTCTTCCCCTCCGTTGGGCGCCGATTCCTGATCACCATTGTTCAGCGTTCCGCGCGCCCATCGAAACGAGCTCTCGTTCAAGATGAGCAGTGTGAAATCCCTTTGATCCAGTTGGCGGGCAACAGGGAGTCTCACCCGCCACCCCAAACCTGGAGTCACACCTGATCAGCCGAATTTTTGCCCCTCACCTCCGCCTCTGCCCTTCTTGGAAGAGGAAACCCTGTCGCACACAAGAGGACAGCTGGATTCTTTCCGTACTTCCTCACCCCACCATGCACACGAACAAGGCAGCAGGAAAACGGCTGCAATCCGGAGAAAGCTTGGAGGGAATGCCGCACCACACATCGGATCTGGTCATTTTCTCCCCTCCCGTTTCCCGGCCGGGTATCCGGCATATCTTCCTACCAGCGCGCCTGCCGCAGCAACCACGCACAGCAGCCCCACCGCGGGGCCGGGAAGGACCGGCTCTTCGGCCGTCGCGCCTGGAGAATCCGGGGTTGCCTGCACCTGCTGGTTGGCGATGAGCGCCCAGGGAACCATCCCCGAGGATGCGGCCACGACCCGCTCGTCATTTCCGGTGAGGGGAAAAGACGTGGATCGTTCTACCGCAACTTCCGGATGCGCGTCGAACGCCCGACCGGAATCCAGAGAACTGCAAGCTGCGGACGCGAGGACAAAGAAAGGATTTTCACCGGAGCCGGCCCTGTAGTCACCCACGAGGAAAACCCATCCAACTACCGGGAATCCGGAGGGCTCCACTTCCCGCAAGTCGTCCGGATCCCCGGCCACCAGGGCGACCCCGGATCGGAGATTCAATACCGGCAAATGGTTTCGGGAAGCCGCGGTTTCACCGGAATCTGCACGGAGGAATCGATTGGGTGAGGAGATGTTGTTCACCCCACCGGAAGCATTCTCTCTCCTGGTTTCCATGAGCTCCATCAACAGATCCTGTCGATTCTCCAGAACGGCTGTTCCCCGAACTGGATCCGTTTCCCCAGGGACGGCCCCATCACCGGCAGCGATCCACGCCCCGGTAATCAAAATTACGATCAGAAAACCGATCATGATCATTCCCGAAAGGCCACCGACCCCATGGGTTCTGCACCTACCCCCGAACTTCAACTTGCCCCCACCTCTCCAAGGAGTTGAAACTTTGAACAGAACGTAACCTAACAGAAGTTACACTTTCTCGCACGGGTGACGCATGAAAACTCTGGCTGTTAGTCCAGGAAATCTCCTGTTCCGGCCCGAAAGTCAACCACCAAGAGCAGCGACAATGAGCAAAAATTTTGCTCATTGTCGCCCCCGAAGAACGACTGGGGTTTCGCGGGGATGCGAATCCAAGCACATGGGCACCAACGAATGAACGGACCGAATACCTGGTCCCGCCGGATGGCGCTTCTCGGGAAACCAGAACTTTCAGATAGCTCCCCGAGGCTTCTTCACGGGCTACCCTCCGAGCAGTGAAATACCTAGTCAAGCCGCGTTTGAAGGCGACTGTGGATAAGTCTCCCTCCCTGCACAGGCCACGGTTCCGAGAATCGGCTTGTGGCGGGCAGGTGACGCCAGAGGCCGTCGCGGGCCGGTGATGATTCACACAGCCGACAAACTCAGCCGACCGGAGGAAACCAGGAACAGAGCCAGCATGCAGGTGGGCGGGACAGGAAGCGGGCCCCGATTCCGGAGAATCGGGGCCCAACCAGCACAGGTGCGGGATCAGGAGCCGGTCTTCGGCAGACCCGGTTTCACAGGGACGGGTTTGGCCGGGGTCACCGTGGGGGTCGGGGTGGGCGAAAGGGTCGGGGTTGGTGAAGGGGTCGGCGTGGGTGCCGCCGGGACCTCACAGACGGGGACATTGGCCTCGCCGGTGAAGACAGCGGTCTTGGCGTCGATCAGTTTCCAGCCCTCCGGCATCGGGCCACCGAACTCGTGGCCGTCCTGGGCGGTGGCGGTGACGGTGACACTCACCTTGCCGTCAACGACCTTGATCTCCGGTTCACCGTAGGTGACCCCAGGGGTTTCGGCCACCTTGGCGGTGGGCTGCGACGGCGTGGTGGATCCCGGGGTGCAGACGCCTGGATCGATGGTGGGCGCCACGGGAACGTCGCACGCGAGCTGGGTGATGGTCCTGGTGTAGGTGACCACACCGTTGACGAGGTTCCAGCCCTCGGGCAGTTTGTCGGTGTCGATCCGGTGGCCGGGTTTCGCCGTAGCAGTGACGACGACGGTGACCTGGCCGTTGCTGCTGGTGACCTGGGGTTCGCTGTAGTCGATCTCGTCGGTGTCCTCGACGCCGGTCACCGACGGCGGCACCGGGGTCGTGGAGTCGACGGGGCACACCTGCGCCCCGATGGACGGGATGACCGGGGTGACGGTCTTCACGCAGCTCGGCTGGGTGATGGTGGTGGTGAAGGTGTAGGTGCCGTCACCGTTGGCCTTCCATCCGTTCGGCAGGTGCTGGTCGTCGATCTCCCTGCCCGCTGCGGGGGTGGCGGTGACCTCGACGCTCACCTTGTCACCGGAGGTGGCGAGTTTCGGGGTGGAGTAGGTGATGCCGTCAGTCTCGCCCACCTTGACTGTGGGTTCGGTAGGTTCGCTGGATCCCGGTTTGCAGACGCCGGGGGTGACCTCGACGGCGGCCAGTTTCGGGTTCACGTGGTTGGTGAGGGAAACCTCGACGGTCTTGAGGCCCTCGATGGTGACCTGGGCGCTGTTGGCGTCAGGAACCCCGTCCTTGACGCCCTGGCCCGAGAACACCGGGTCGCCGTAGTCGATGTCGCCGCCGGCGGAAACCTTCTCGGTCAGGGTGACCACGGTACCGTTCGGAACGTTGTTGAGGATCTCGAGGGTGCCGTCGGCCTTCACCGCCAGCTCGCCGCTGCGCATCTGACCCTTGTACTGGTAGGACCAGGTCACCGGGTAGGTGGTGTCGCCGGGGACCTGCCCACCAACGACTGCCTTCTTCACGGCAAGATGCCCGACGGTGTCACCGGAACCGGTGCCGCCACCCGAGACGCTCTTGACGGCAGTCGCGGTGCGGTGTTCGGCATCGACGGTGGCTTTGTTGGTGTACTGCGCCCCTGCGGGAATCGGCCCGTCGACCCTCAGCTGCAGGTCGAACACGTACAGCCGATCAGTTTCGAACTTCTTGCCCTTGTTGTCGATGGTGGCGGTGACGACGTCCTTGGAGTCATCAACGGAGACCCGGAGTGACGGCGAGGTGGAGGTGTCCATGCGCTTGTGGCATTCATCGGTGTGGTTCTCGTTCCAGCACTTCGGGGTGTTGGGGAGCCAGTAAACGGACGGGTTGCCGTCGACGACGGTCAGCTCGGTCCCCGCCACCGCGTAATTGTCCGTGATGACCATACGGGAACGATCGGCAACCCGGGATCCGGGAACCACGATGCGCCAGTGGATGACGCTCAGTTCGTCGGTGGGAAACCATCCGGACTTGTCGATCTCGGTGGGAACCTTGGGGTTGTAGCCGATGTTCTTCTGTCCATCGGGCAGCGGCACTTCGAGTGGACCGCCGCTCAGGGGAAAAGTGACTTTGTCGGTGTTGACCAGGGCAGCCACCTGTGCGCTCACCCACAGAGAGCCACCGACATTGTTCTTGCCCTCGACGTTCTCGTTGAAGGTGCAGACCACCTCGGCCTCCCCGACCTCACAGGTTCCGTAGGTCAGCGGGTCGCCCTCGGCTCCCTTGAGCTCGAAACTTCCGGAGGAGCCTCCGATCTCCTCGGGCAGCTTGAGCCTGAAGGTGTCCCCTGCCTTTCCGCTCTGATCGGGAATCCTCCACTTGGCGTCGATCCGCACCTTGCTCCACAGGTAGACCGCGGGATCGTCAGCCTCAAGTTTTGAAAGCCGGATACTTCCCCGGTCAATGGCGTCCACCTCGGCGGCCTGCGCAACGGGATTCCCGACAACCAAGCCGGCGACGCCGATCAGGAATGCAAGCAGGAATGCCATCGGCCTCCACTCGCTGCGAGGTTTGATCCTCTTCAACACGTAGTTTCCCTCCCAAATTCATACTTCTGCTTCTTGTCATCCGATCGGCTGACCAATCAGGGACTGACGAACGTTAACACAAGTTGGCCGGGATTCACACCATTCGACCAATCGCAGGCGGTTGACCTCCTCAACTTTCGTCGCACACCCTTCCCTTCGGCGACCAACCTGGGATCCCCGCACCACGCCGCAATCCGGAAGCAGAACCGTGAATTACGAGGTTCCGGCAGGTCGCTTCCACGGGACGACATCCCGCCCCAGTGGGCGCATCGGGGTCCGGCACACACTGATTTAGACGCCCTCAGAAGTTGCATCCACGAAGGTGCCGAAACGAGAATGGGGATGGTGTGGCGAAGCTGTTACCGCGGCGGTTTTCACACACCACGTCCATCTGTGGAATCTCCGGGCCGCGAACACGCCGACACGGAATCGGCACGCACATGACGCGCACAACCAGCTACGACATGGAGGCCGGACCGCCGGAACCACCGGCACGTCAGTGCCGGATCGATGCTCGTCGGCATCGGACCGGCCACCGCCCAGAGGGCCGTCGCCGACGGTTGGCGCATCATCATCGTCGGCATCCGGGCCCCCTCGAACCGGTGAATGCCCGGCTGGTGAAGTGCGATCTGCTCGGGGCGGACGCCGCCCGCGCCGCCCTCACAGGAATCGTCCGCAACGGAGGAGCATGTGGATGCTTTGGTGACCAGCACCGGCAATCAGATGGGGACAGTGCACCACGAACTGACCTTGCCCGCGGACGTGAACGTCCAAGACGTCGTTGTGGTACCGACCAGCCGGGGACATGAGCGCTCCTGGGTCAACTGCCCTTGTTGAGCGAGGAGAGCGGCCGAAAGGTCAGGTGGAGCGTTCCGCCAGGTCGTCGCAGACCTGGAGCAGCAGCTGTTTGGCCTCGCCCTCGGGGAGCGGCGCCAAGTGCTGCCTCGCCAGGTCGGCGTGGCGGCGAACCTCAGCCCGTGCCTTCTCGACGACAGGATGGGCACGCAGCGCCGCCAACGCCTCCGCGAGGGCCGCGTCGTCGCTCAGATCCCCGGCGAGAAGATCCTTCAGGGGCTGATCGGCGGGGTTACTGGAGGCCTCCAGCAGCAGCGTTGGCAGCGTCGGCACCCCCTCGCGCAGGTCCGTGCCCGGGGTCTTGCCGGTGACGTCGCTGGTGATGTCGATGATGTCGTCGCTCAGCTGGAACACCAACCCGACCTCCTCGCCGTAGGCTGCCAGGGCTTCCCGGATCGTTTGCGGCGCCCCCGCGATCATCGCCCCGAACAACGCGGAGGCAGCGATCAGGGAGCCCGTCTTGTCGGCGATCACCTGCAGGTAGTGCTCCAACGCCACTTCCCCCGTTTCCGGGCCACGGGTCTCCGCGATCTGCCCCTGTACCAGCCGGGTGAAGGTTTCCGCCTGAAGCCGCACATAGTCGGTACCGAGATCCGCCACCAGAATCGACGCCTTCGCGAACAGGTAGTCGCCGATCAGGATCGCGATGGAGTTGCCCCACCGGGAGTTCGCGGACGGCGCGGAACGACGCACCTCGGCCTCATCCATGACGTCGTCGTGGTAGAGGCTCGCGACGTGGGTCAGCTCCATCACGAGAGCGGCCTTCAACAGCATCTCCTCGTCCACCTCGCCGCCGAACTCCGATGCGAGATACACCAGCTGGGGCCGGAACCGTTTTCCCCCGGCAGCTATCAAGTGACCGGCGGCCTCGGTGACGAACGGGGAGTCAGCGACGGCGACCTGCCGCAGCTGCTCCTCGAAGCGGATTGAGAGGGCTTCGATGTCAAGGGTCAAGATGACTCCAGGGGTCAGCGGATGAACTGAGCGGCTCCAGCCGCCAGGTCAAGAATGCTACCCGGAACCAAACCGAGAATGATCGTCGCCACAGCGGCCACGGCGACGACGGCCCAGGTCCAGCCGGAGGCCCCAGCCACCCTGCCCTGTCCGCCACGTTCAGGTTCCTTGAACCACATCGCCACCACGACCTTCAGGTAGAAGAAGGCGGCCACGAGGCTCGCGATCACCGCGACCAGCACCAGCCAGCCGTACCCGCCCTGCCAGGCGGCGGCGAAGACCACCAGTTTTCCGACGAAACCCGCGGTCAACGGAATACCGGCGAAGCTGAGCAGGAACAGGGTCATGGTCCCGGCGACGAACGGGTTGGTCCGTCCCAGCCCCTGCCAGGCGGCGATCCCGTTCGCTTCTCCCCCGGCCCGCCTCACCATCGTGATGATCCCGAATCCACCGAGGGTCGCGAAACCGTAGGCCAGCAGGTAGAAGGAGATCGACCCGACCGACGAGACACCACCCTCTGCCGTGGCGCCCACGGCGGCGACGAAACCCGCCAGGATGAACCCGGCATGGGCGATCGAGGAGTAGGCCAGCAGGCGTTTGATGTCCTGCTGCACCAGGCCCACCACCGCGCCAATCACCATGGTCGCCACCGCGACGGTGGCGATGATCGGTTGCCAATCCCAGCGCGCCCCGCCCAGGGCCACGTAGAACACCCGCAGCAGCGCGGCCACGGCTGCCGTCTTGGTGGCGATCGCCATGAAACCGGTCACGGGGGTAGGGGCGCCGGTGTAGACGTCCGGTGTCCAGGTGTGGAACGGCACCGCACCCACCTTGAACAGCAGCCCGACGGCCAGCATCACCAAGCCGGTCAGCAGCAGCACCCACGGGGAATCGTCGGCGACGATGGCCTGCGCCACACCGGCGTAGGTGAAGGTACCTGCATAGCCGTACAGCAGCGCCACGCCGAACAGGAAGAACGCGGAACTGAAGGCACCGAGCAGGAAGTACTTCAGCGCGGCCTCCTGACTCAGCCAACGGCGGCGCCGCGCCATCCCGGAGAGCAGGTACAGCGGCAGGGAGAAGATCTCCAGGGCGACGAACAGCGTCAACAGGTCGTTGGCGGCCGCGAACAGTAGCATCCCGAACAGCGCGAACAGGATCAGAGGGAAGATCTCGGTGTGTTCGCGATGCTGGCGTTCGGCCTCCCGCTCCAGAGGCGACCCCGGAACGGTGGCGGCCGATGCGGCGAAGGCCGACACCCCGCCGGCGACGGCACGTTCGGCGAACAATGCCACCCCGCCCAGGCCGACCAGCAACAGCAGCAACCAGAAGAAATACGTCGGCCCGTCCACGGCGATGCTTCCGGGCGCGACCACCTTGAAGTCCCCGCCCACCCAGTTGTACGCGGTGAACCCCATGGCGGTCAGGACCGTCAGCATCGCCAGCCCCGTCTGTGCGGAATAGCGGTACTCGCGGGGAACCACGGCCTCGAGGAGCACCCCCAGGGTGGCGCCGGCCAGCAGCACGATCAGGGGGGCCTCGAGCATCCACTCCATGACCGGAACGGTGATCTCAAGCGGGCTCATCAGTTCTCTCCCTGGATCGTGGGGGCGGGATCGGTCTCGCCGACGGTCTGCATCACGTTCCGTGCCGCATCATCGGCCACCTGGAGCAGAGGCCTCGGGAAGAAACCGAAGAAGATCAACAGCACCAGCAACGGCGCCACTGCGAGACGTTCGCGCAGGTTCAGGTCCGTGGAGACGTGTTTGCGCACGTCATCGGGCACGGGGCCGGTCATGGTTCTCTTGTAGACGGTGAGCACGTAGGCCGCTGCCAGCACCATCCCGAGGGTAAGCACCGCGGTGTGCACCGGGTGGCGCTGCCAAGAACCGGCCAGCACCAAGAACTCCGAGACGAAGCTGGACATGCCGGGCAGGGCGAGCACCGACAGGCCCGACATCAGCAGGAAACCAGCCAGCACCGGGGCGGTTTTCTGCACCCCGCCGTAGGCCTCGATGGCGGCGGTGCCGCGGCGTTTCACGAGGAAACCGACGACCAGGAACATCGCGGCCGTGGAGAAGCCATGGTTCAGCATGTAGAAGATCGACCCGCTCAGCGACTGCGTGGTCAAAGCGAAGATCCCGAACACCATGAAACCGAAGTGACTGACGGAGGTGTAGGACACGAACCGCAGCAAATCGGGGCTGCCGAGCGCCATCAGGGCGCCGTAGAACATCGAGACCACCGCCCACACCAGGATGACCGGCGTGGCCCAGTGCGAGGCCTCGGGGAAGATCGTCAGGCAGATCTTGACCATCCCGAAGGTGCCGATCTTGTCGAGGATGCCCACCAGCATCGTCGACGAACCGGCGGTGGCCTGCTCGGCAGTGTCCGGCAGCCACGTGTGCAGACCGGCCATCGGCGCCTTCACCGCGAACGCGAAGAAGAAGGCCGCGAACAGCCAGCGGCCGATATCGCCGCCCAGGTCGAGGACGATCAGGTCGCGGATCAGGAAACTCGGTTCCCCGGTCCCCGCAGAAACCGCGTACAACCCGGCGACCCCGACCAGCATCACCAGCCCACCGGCCAGCGAGAACAGCAGGAACTTCACGGCCGCCGCGGCCCGTTCCGGCCCGCCGAAACCCGAGATCATGAAGTACATCGGGATCAGCGTGGCCTCGAACATCACGTAGAACAGCAGCACGTCGCTGGCCAGGAACACCAGGAGGGAGAGCCCTTCGAGGGCAAGGGCGAGGGCGAAGAAGGTCCGTGTCGACCAGCGGGCACCCTCCGCGTCGCCGACGTGCCACTCGGCGATCAGCACCAGCGGGGTGAGGATCACGGTCAGCAGCACCATGACGGCGCTCATGGGGTCCAGTTCCAGAGCGTAGGAGGCGCCGATCACCCGGATCCACGGCAGTGTCTCCGACAAGTGGGTGCCGAACCCCAGGACGAAGGCGAACACACCGACAACGGTGGTCGCGAAGGCGAAACACAGGCCGACGACACGGGCGGCGGCGCCACGCACGCACGTCAGGACCAAGGCGCCGAGCAACGGGAGCAGCGCAAGGATGCTCAGGAGGGGAATCGAGTCGTTGATCACGTGAGTTCTTCCTTCCTCAGCCCAGCTGCCCGAAAACCACGATGGCCCCGAGGATCACGACGCCGATCACCAGCGTCAGACCATAGGTGCGGGAATAGCCGTTCTGTGCCTTCCGCAACAGGCCCGCCAGGCCTCTCACCCCGTATCCGGAGCCCCGGACGAGACCGTCGACCACGCCTTGGTCCGCGAGGCTCAGCGCGGTCGCTATCCCGCTCACGGGCCAGATCACCGCGTAGGTGTTCACGGCATCCCCGTAGAGGTCGTTGCGGCCGATCAGCACCAGCGGGTTGTGGGTCTGCGGCGCCCGCTTCGGGATGAGGCCGCTGTGCAACCACCAGCCGAGCGCGACGCCCGCAGCCACGACGACCAGCGTGGCCGCACCGATCCAGCTGAAGGCCAGCAGACCGGTCTCGTGGGGATGTGACCCGGTGGCCGGGGCCAGCCAGCCCTGGATCCAGTTGTTCATCACAAAACCTGCGCCCAGTGAGGCGATGGCCAGGATCACCAGCGGGGCTGTCATCACAGCCGGGGATTCGTGCGGGTGCACGCCCTCCTCCCAGCGGCTGCGCCCCAGGAAGGTCATCATCATCAGGCGCGTCATGTAGTACGCGGTGATGCCCGCGCCGATGAGCGCCAGGATGCCCAGGACGATGTTGCGTTCGAAGGCGGCCTCGATGATGTGGTCCTTGGAGTAGTAGCCCGCGGTGAACGGGAAACCGATGATGGCCAGATACCCCATCGCGAAGGTCAGGAAGGTCCACCGCATCGCCCTGGCCAGTGCCCCGAAGTTGCGCATGTTCACGTCGTCGTTCATACCGTGCATCACGGACCCGGCGCCGAGGAACATGTTCGCCTTGAAGAAGCCGTGGGTGAGCAGGTGGAAGATCGCGAAGGCCGCACCCACCGGCCCGAGACCCGCGGCCAGCATCATGTAGCCGATCTGCGACATGGTGGAGCCGGCCAGGACCTTCTTGATGTCGTCCTTGGCGGTGCCGATCCAGGCGCCGGCGAGCAGTGTCACGACACCCACGATCGCCACCGCGAGGGTCGCGGCCTCACTGATCTCGTAGATCGCGTGGCTGCGCACAACCAGGTAGACGCCCGCCGTGACCATCGTGGCCGCGTGGATCAGAGCGGAGACCGGGGTGGGGCCCTCCATTGCGTCGAGCAGCCACGACTGCAACGGCACCTGCGCCGACTTGCCGCACGCTGCGAGCAGCAGCAGGAAACCGAGCAGCGTCGCGGTGGCGACGTCAAGTCGCGGCATACCGGCGTTGACCTCGGAGAAGGCGGTGCTGCCGAACAGCGACAGCATCGTGAAGATGGCCATCGACATTCCCAGGTCACCGACGCGGTTGACGACGAACGCCTTGCGGCCCGCGGCGGCTGCGGAGGGTTTGTGCTGCCAGAAGGAGATCAGCAGGTAGGAGGCCAGGCCGACGCCCTCCCAGCCGAGGAACAGCACCAGGTAGCTGTTGGCCAGCACAAGTGTGAGCATCGCCGCGATGAACAGGTTCAGGTAGGCGAAGAACCTGCGACGCCGCTCGTCGTGGGCCATGTAGCCAATCGAGTAGATGTGGATCAGCGACCCGACGCCGGTGATGAGCAGCACGAACAGAATCGACAGCTGGTCGATCAGCATCCCGAAACTGAGGTTCCAGGACCCGGTGCTGATCCAGTCGTAGAGGTGAACGGTGACGGCACGCTGCCCCTCGTCGGCGCCCAGCATCAAGCTGAACAGCAACACCCCGATGGTGAACGACGCCAAGCAGCATGCGGTTGCCAGCCAGTGACCCCACGAGTCGGAGAAACGCCCGAGGACCAGCAGCAATGCCGCCCCGGCCAGGGGAATCACGATCAGGAGCCAGGCGAGGCTGAACAGCCCCGTTGCGGGTACCGTCGCCATGGTTTCCAACAACAGCACGGCAGCCTCCTCAGAACTTCAGCAGGTTCGCGTCGTCGACGGAGGCCGAGCGACGGGCGCGATAGACGGCGACGATGATGGCCAGCCCGACCACGACCTCGGCGGCGGCCACCACCATGACGAAGAAGGACGCCACCTGACCGTCGAGTCCGCCGTGCTGGCGGGCGAAGGTCACGAACACCAGGTTCGCGGCGTTGAGCATCAGCTCCACGCTCATGAAGGCGATGATCGCGTTGCGGCGCAGCAGGAATCCGAGCGCACCGACGGCGAACAGCAGCACCGCCAGCACCAGGTAGGCCTCGGTGTTCACTTGGCCTCTCCTTCCAGTTCAGCGGCAACCTTCTCGATCTCACCAAAGGTGGTGGTCGTCGGGTTGCGCAGGTCGTCGACCGCCACCACCGCGCCACGGGTGGTCAGGGTGCGGCTCACCGACTTCTCGGCGACGGTGCCGTCGGGAAGCAGCGCAGGCGCGTGAATGGCGTTGGAACGGGCGTAGACGCCGGAGTTCGGGTCCGGACCCGGGTGCACGCCACCGACCGCGTAGCCTTCGATGCGGGCCTCCATGTGCTCGGCCTGGCGCCTCGGCTTGCGGAGCCGGTCGCCGTGGGCCAGGACCATGGCACCCACCGCCGCAGTGATCAGCAGCGCCGAGGTGGCCTCCAGCAGCACCACGTAGCGGGAGAACAGCAGCGCCGCCACGCCCTGGGCGTTGCCGCCCTGGGTCTCGTTGGCCCGCGTCAGCCCCACCGGGCCACCGGCGAAGACCGCCTGCCCGACGGCGAAAACCAGCAGGCCCGCCAGGCCGAGCACCGCCAGAATGCCCGCCACCCGCTGGCCCTTGAGGGTCTCCACCACGGAGTCGCGGCTGTCGACGCCGATCAGCATCACCACGAACAGGAACAGCATCAGGATGGCGCCCGTGTAGACGATGATCTGCACCACGAACAGGAACGGGGCGTCCTGGGCGGCGTAGAGGACCGCGAGCCCCACCATCACCCCGGCCATGCAGAGGGCCGAGTGAACGGGTTTGCGGGCGACGACAATGCCGATGGCGAGCAGCACCATGATCGGCGCGCACACCACGAAGGCGACGACCTCGCCCGTCAGCGGGGGAAGGGGAATCATTTCACCGCTCCTTGCTCGGGTGCCGTTCGGGTGTCGGGCTGACCGGTGGGAGGCAGCCCCAGGAAATAGTCCTTCTCGTCGTCGCCGAGGCGACGCGGATGCGGTGGCTGCTCCATGCCCGCAACCAGCGGCGCCAGAAGATCCTGCTTCTCGTAGATCAGCTTCCCGCGGGTCTTGTCGGCGAGCTTGAACTCGTTGGTCATGGTCAGCGCGCGCGTGGGGCAGGCCTCGATGCACATGCCGCAGAAGATGCAGCGCAGGTAGTTGATCTGGTAGACGTGTCCGAACCGCTCCCCCGGCGAGAACCGCTGCTCGTCGGTATTGTCGGCACCCTCGACGTAGATGGCGTCGGCGGGACAGGCCCAAGCACACAGCTCACAGCCGACACACTTCTCCAGGCCGTCGGGCCAGCGGTTGAGCTGGTGCCGGCCGTGGAAGCGCGGCAACGTCACCTTCTCCCTGCCCTTCTGCGGATAGCCCTGCGTAAAGGTCTTGCGGAAGATGGTGTGGAGGGTGATGCCGAATCCGGCCCACGGATCGAAGATTCCCATTACTTCTCCTCGGTCTCGTTCGGCGCAACGGTGTCGGACCGGATCACCCGGGCCAGCTCGGGCAGCACCTGCCCAGGCCTGGGCGGCACCGGATAGCCGCCCGCGAAGGCGTCGAAGGGTTCGTTCGGATCCACCGGGGGCACCCGTTCGGGGGCTTTCTTCCTCGGCGCGAAGGCCACCAGGATCGCCACGAGCGCGACGGCCAGCGGGAGGGTGTAGCGCGGCGCGAGCGCGATCATCACGATCCACAGCAGGGAGATCGGGATCAGCCGCTTCCACCCCAGGTCCATGAACTGGTCGTAGCGGAACCGGGGCAGGGTGCCGCGCAGCCACACGAACACGGAGAACAACAGCTGCACCTTGATGACGAACCAGATCGGGCCGAACCACGCGTTGTTGAGGGGTTCGATGAGATTCAGCGGCCACAGGGGCAGGTAACCGCCCAGGAACAGGGTCGTGCACACCGCGGAGACCGTCGCCATGTTGATGTACTCCGCCAGGAAGAACATCGCGTAGCGGAAACCGGAGTACTCGGTCAGGTAGCCGGAAACCAGCTCGGACTCGCACTCGGGCAGGTCGAAGGGGGCGCGGTTGGTCTCACCCACCATCGCGATGCCGTAGATCACGAACGACGGCGCCAGCAACAGCGCGTACCAGCCCATCATCCCGATGTTCGTCTCGCCCTCCACGAAGGGCAGCCGGAAGATGATCGGCGTGCGCTGCGCCTCGACGATGCCGTAGGTGGACATGGTGCCCGCCTGCAGGAACACCCCGACGATGGACAGCCCCATCGCGATCTCGTAGGAGATCATCTGCGCGGAGCTGCGCATCGCACCCAGGAAGGCGTAGGTGGAACTCGACGCCCACCCCGCCAGCACGATGCCGTAGATGCCGATGGATGCGATGGCCAGCACGAACAGCACCGCCACCGGCAGGTCGGTGACCTGGAGCCGGGTGGGGACCCCGAAGATCTCCACCTGACCGCCGAACGGGATCACCGTCCACGTGGTGAAGGCCGCCATGCCGGTGAGAATCGGAGCCAGGTTGAACACCCACTTGTCGGTGTGTTTCGGCCGGAAATCCTCCTTCACGAGCAATTTCATGCCGTCAGCGAGCGCCTGGCCCAAACCGAAGGGCCCGTTCATGATCGGTCCGAGGCGGTGCTGCATCTTGCCGACGAGGCGCCGCTCGTACCAGACGTTGAAGATGGTCCACACCAGCAGGATCACGAACAGGGCGAGGACCTTGATGGCGATGAGCCACCACGGATCCTGGAAGAACACGTTCATTCCTGATCTCCTTCATCGCTGGAGGCGGGCGTCACGGTCACGATGGACCCGGGCACCACACCGAGACGGCCGGGTTCCCCGGGGTTCATCGGCACCCACACCACGCCGTCCACCATCTCCGTGAGCTGGACGGACAGCAGCTGCGAGGACCCAGGGGCCTCGACGCGGCACAGCTCACCGATCCCGAACGCCGCGGCCGTCGCCGATGACATCCGGGCGACGGCAGGCCGGGCGGTCCTGCGCAACGCGATCTCGAAGTCGATGCCGCTGGTGGCGTCGAGGGCCTCCCGCCAGGAGGCGACCACGACACCGCCCTGAGTCACACCGGCGTCGAGTCTGCGCGGGACGGCGACCCGCTCGCCCTCCCACTCACCGAGCTCCTGGAAATCCGCCCAGGCGGCCGCGGAGGTGCGGAACCCGAGATCGGCTCCCATGGCGTCGGCCAGAGCCGCGAGGATCCGCAGATCGCTCATGGGGTGTTTAGTGCCCTCGTTGACCAGGGCCACGGGCCGGATGCGCTGCTCCCAGTTCAGGAAGTGCCCGGCCTGTTCTTCCATCAGGCAGGCGGGGAAGACCACGTCGGCCACCTCGGTCACGGCGTTGGCGCGGGTGGAGACGTGCACCACGAAACTCTTGCGCAGCGCGTGCAGAGCGGAGTCGGCCTCCGGCATGTCATAGGGATCGACACCCGCCACCAGGAATGCCTTGAGGTAACCCTCCTGCGCGGATGCGAACTGCTCGGCGGCACTCAGACCGGGTTCGGTGGGCAACGCGCCCACCCCCCAGGCCGCGGCCATGTCAACCCGGGCCTCCGCGGAGGCAACAGGACGGCCGCCCGGCAACAGACCCGGCAAGCAGCCCGTCGCGATGGCGCCCATGTCGCCCGCGCGACGCGGCATCCACGCCAGGCGTGCCCCGCAGCGGATCGCCTTGGAGGACACCTCGGACAGCAGACCCGGCTGGCAGGCGGCCCGCTCTCCAACGAGGATGATGGTGCCCTCCCCCAGCTCCATGG
This sequence comes from uncultured Propionibacteriaceae bacterium, assembly GCA_938012815.1. Taxonomy (GTDB): domain Bacteria; phylum Actinomycetota; class Actinomycetes; order Propionibacteriales; family Propionibacteriaceae; genus Arachnia. The sequence goes on along the minus strand of CALLVV010000100.1, from coordinate 5,680 downwards.
CCTCCAGGGTCTGTGCCTCGGCTCCGGGGGCGACGGGAATCAGCGTCGCGGAGAGCTTCTGCGTTCCCCGAGACGCGAACGGTGCGAGCGTGGTGACCTTGAGGCCGTGCTTGCGCACCGCCTTGCGCAGTCGCAGGAAAACCACGGAGGTCTCGTCCTCGGGTTCGTAGCTGACCAGCACCACGTGCTTGGCGGCCTCGAGATCCGCGTAGGTGACGTCCATTCCCCGACCCGCGATGCGGGAAGCCAGGAACTCGGCCTCCTCCTCGGACGCGGCCCGGGAACGGAAGTCGATGTTGTTGGTGCCGAGCACGGTGCGTGCGAACCGCGAGTAGGCGTAGGCGTTCTCGACAGTCAGCCGACCGCCCGGCAGCACACCGACCGCGGTTCCCGCGGCTTTCAACCCGGCGACGGCGGCGTCGATGGCCTCGGGCCAGCTCGCGACCTGCAGGACCCCGTTGCGTCTGACCAGCGGCTGGGCCAGGCGGTCCTCGCCGCGTCCAGAGACGAAACCGAAGCGCCCCTTGTCACAGAGCCATTCCTCGTTCACCTCGGGGGCATCGCCCGCCTGGTGGCGCTTGACCTGGTGGTGCCGGTGGTCGGCGCGGATCTCGCAGCCGCCCGCGCAGTGGTCACAGGAGGTGGTGGTCGACTTCAGGTCGAAGGGCCGCGCCTGGAAACGGTAGGCGGCCGAGGTGAGCGCACCCACCGGGCAGATCTGCACGACGTTGCCGGAGAAGTACGAGTCATAGGGGTCCTGCTCGTAGAACCCGACCTGCTGCAGCGCGCCGCGTTCCACCAGCGCGATGAACGGGTCGCCTGAGATCTGCTCAGAGAACCGGGTGCAGCGGGCGCACAGCACGCAGCGTTCGCGGTCCAGGAGGATCTGCGCGGAGACGTTGACCGGCTTCGGGTAGGTGCGTTTCACTCCGCCGTAGCGCGACTCGCCGTGCCCGTTGCTGAGCGCTTGGTTCTGCAGGGGACACTCGCCGCCCTTGTCGCAGATGGGGCAGTCGAGCGGGTGGTTGATCAGCAGCAACTCCAGCATGCCCTCCTGGGCGCGTTTCGCCACGGGCGAGCTGACCTGGGTGCGCACCACCATGCCCTCGGCCACCGGCATGGTGCAGGAGGCCTGGGGTTTGGGGAAACCACGTCCGTTGCCCGCGTCAGGGATCTCGACGAGGCACTGTCGGCAGGCCCCGACGGGGTCGAGCAGCGGATGGTCGCAGAACCGGGGAATGGCGGTACCGATCATCTCGGCTGCCCGGATGATGAGGGTTCCCTTCGGGACACTGACCGGGACGTCGTCGATGGTGAGGGTGACGAGATCCGGTTTCGGCGCCACCTTGGCTGCGGTGTCGGTTGGCTGGCTCACCGGGGGGCTCCTTCCGTGGCGAACAACGCGCTGCGCTCGTAGGGGAAAAGCTCCCAAGCGGGCGTGTGGTAACCCTGCTCGAACTCCGGGCGGAAGCGGCGCACCGCGCTGGTCACGCAGGCGACGGCGCCGTCGGCCAGAGCACAGAACGAGCGACCGCCAATGCTGGTGCAGACATCGAGGAGCTTGTCCACGTCGCCCTCCTCGGCGGTGCCGGCCTCAAATTTCATCAGCAGCTGCACCAGCCACCACGACCCCTCACGGCAGGGGGTGCACTTGCCGCACGACTCGTGCTTGTAGAACTCCACCCACCGCAGGGTGGTGCGTACCACCGAGGTGGTCTCGTCGAAGACCTGGAGCGCCTTGGTGCCGAGCATCGTGCCCTCCGAGGCCATGCCCTCGTAGTCGAGGGGGGTGTCGAGGTGTTCGGGAGTCAGAATGGGGGTGGAAGACCCCCCCGGGGTGAAGAACTTCAGCTCGTGACCCGCGCGGATACCGCCCGACAGATCCAGCAGCTGCCGCAGTGTGATGCCCATGGGGGCCTCGAACTGCCCCGGCCGGGCGACATGCCCGGACAGCGAGTAGATCGTCATGCCCTTCGACTTCTCTGTGCCCATCGCCTGGAACCAGGCGGCCCCGTTGTTGATGATCGAGGGCACCGAGGAGATGGACTCCACGTTGTTGATGACCGTCGGGGAGGCGTACAGGCCCGCGACGGCCGGGAACGGGGGACGCAGCCTCGGCTGGCCGCGCCTGCCCTCCAGGGAGTCGAGCAGCGCGGTCTCCTCGCCGCAGATGTAGGCCCCGGCCCCGGCGTGGACGATCACGTCAAGGTCGTAGCCGGATCCCAGCACGTTCCTTCCCGCGTAACCGGCCTGGTAGGCCTCCTTGACGGCCTGCTGGAGCCGCCGGATCACGTGCAGCACCTCACCGCGGCAGTAGATGAACGCCTGGTGGGAACCGATGGCGTAGGAGGCGATCAGCACGCCTTCGACGAGGGTGTGGGGGGAGGCCATCAACAACGGCATGTCTTTGCAGGTGCCGGGCTCAGATTCGTCGGCGTTGACCACGAGGTACTTCGGGTTGGGGTTGTCCTGGGGCACGAAGCTCCACTTCATGCCTGTCGGGAAACCCGCGCCGCCCCGGCCGCGCAGACCCGCGTCCTTGACCAGGGCGATCACCTCGGCCTGGGTCATGCCGAGCAGCGCCTTGCGCAGCGCCCGGTAGCCGCCCGTGGCCTCGTAGCGCGAGAGCTTCCAGGACTTGTCCTGGCCCCACTGGTCGCTGAGGACCGGGGCGAGCAGGTCGCTCACTTCGTCTCCTCCTCGGGTGTGGCTGGCAGGTTGTCGGGATCGGGGGCACTCCAGCCCCTCTCGGCGGCGATCCGCCTGCCGAGGGTGGATGCGTGCCCGGCGGAGGGACCCTCGTCGGCACGACCGTCAGGGAACCCGGCGAGCACCCGTTCGGCCTTCTTCCAGGACGTGATGGTGGCCCCACGCGGGGAAACCACCTCATCGCCGTTCATGAGCGCGTCGATCAGCTCGTCGAGTTTCTCCGGGGTCATGTCGTCGAAGAATTCCCAGTTGACCATCGCCACGGGCGCGTAGTCGCAGGCGGCGTTGCACTCCAGGCGTTCCAGCGAGACCCGCCCGCACGGGGTGGTCTGGCCCTCGTCGATGCCCAGCCGCTGCTTGGCACGTTCCAGGAGGATGTCGCCGCCCATGACCGCGCACAGGGCCGTGGTGCACACCCCCAGGTGGTGGTGCCCGGCGGGCCTGCGCTTGAACATGGTGTAGAAGGTGGCCACCCCGGAGACCTGGGCCGTGGTGATCCCGAGGATCTCGGCGCACAGCTCGATGCCGCGCGGGCTGATACGGCCGTCGTAGGACTGCACCAGGTGCAACATCGGCAGCAGCGCGGAACGCGGGTGCGGGTAACGCCCCGCCAGTTCGTTCAGCTCGGCGACCGCGGTCTCGTCGAGGTTGGTGGACCGGTCCGAGTAGTCCACCGAACCGGAATCGGGGAAATCGCTGACGAAATGACCGCTCATCGGTCCACACCTCCCAGAACGGGGTCGATGCTGGCCACGGCCACCACGACGTCGGAGATCATCCCGCCCTCGCACATCAGCGGCACGGACTGGAGATGGTTGAACCCCGGGTCACGGAAGTGGGCGCGGTAGGGGCGGGTGCCGCCGTCGGAGACCAGGGTGCAGCCCAGTTCACCCTTCGGTGATTCGATGGCCTGGTAGACCTGACCGACGGGAACCTTGAATCCCTCGGTGACGATCTTGAAGTGATGGATGAGGGCCTCCATCGACTCGCCCATGATGTGTTTGACGTGTTCGTGGCTGTTGCCCTGCCCGTCGGGTCCGAGAGCCAGCGACGCCGGCCAGGCGATCTTCGCGTCGCCCACCATGACAGGCTGGCCCTGGGTGCGTTCGAGGCGTTCCAGGCACTGCTCCACGATCCTCAGCGACTGCCAGGTCTCCTCCAGGCGGATGCGGAACCTTCCGTAGGCGTCCTGGGTGTCCCAGGTGACCACGTCGAAGTCGTAGGTCTCGTAGCCGCAGTAGGGCTGCGCCCGGCGCAGGTCCCACTCGTAGCCGGTGGAACGCAGGATCGGGCCGGTGACACCCATCATCATGCAGGCGGTGAGGTCCATCTTCGCGAGATTCTGCATGCGCAGTTTGAAGATCGGGTTCTCGTTGCAGAAGGTCGCGTACTCGGGCAGATGCTTCTTGAGCCACGCGATGACGGTGCGCAGGTGCTCCAGTCCGCCGTCCTGCAGGTCGTTGGCCAACCCGCCGGGACGGATGTAGGCGTGGTTCATGCGCAACCCGGTCAGCCCCTCCAGGAAATCGAGAATCATCTCGCGTTCACGGAAGGCGATGGTCATCACCGTCAGGGCACCGATCTCCATACCGCCCGTGCCCATCGCCACCAGATGGGAGGCGATGCGGTTCAGTTCCATCACCAGCACCCGCAGCACGGAGGCGCGCTCCGGGACGTCGTCGGTGATGCCGAGCAGTTTCTCGACGGCCAGGCAGTAGACGGCCTCATTGAACAGCGGAGCGACGTAGTCCATGCGGGTGCAGAACGCCACCCCCTGGGTCCACGTCTTGAACTCCATGTTCTTCTCGATGCCGGTGTGCAGGAACCCGATGGCGGGCCGGATGTGGGTGACGGTCTCGCCATCCATCTCCAGGATGAGGCGGAGCACCCCGTGGGTGGAGGGGTGCTGCGGCCCCATGTTGACCACGATCGTCTCGTCCCCGCGTTCGGCCTGCTCCGCGGCGATCTGTGCCCAGTCACCTCCCTGGGCCAGGTAGACCCGATCAACCTCGGGTTCGCCGGTGGCGGCGAAGATGTCGTTGCTCATCAGTTGTACGTCCTCCGGTGATCGGGGGCGGGCACGGTGGCGCCCTTGTACTGGATGTCGATGCCGCCCAGCGGATAGTCCTTGCGCTGCGGGTGCCCCACCCAGTCGTCGGGCATGAGGATGCGGGTCAGCGACGGGTGGCCGTCGAACAGGATCCCGAACATGTCCCAGGTCTCGCGTTCGTGCCAGTCGGCCATCGGGTAGGTGGCCACCACCGACGGGACGTGCGGATCGCCGTCGGGGGCCGTCACCTCAAGGCGGACGCGGCGGTTGTGGGTGATCGAGAGCAGGTGGTAGACCACGTGCAACTCCGCGCCGGTCTGCTGCGGGTAGTGCACCCCGCTGACGGACACGCAGATCTCGAAACGCAGGTGGGCGTCGTCGCGGAAGGCCTTCACGGTCTCGCGGAGGTGTTCGCGGGGCACGAAGATGGTCAGCTCGCCGCGGTCGAAGAGCACCAGGCCACCGGCCAGGGCAGGCACGAGCTGCGTGGCCCGGGCGACGATGGTGTCGAAGGGCTCCCCGAAGGGCCCCTCGGTCTGGCCGGGCATGGAGATCTGCCGCTGGATGCGGCCGTATCCGGAGGTGTCACCGGAGCCGCGGCTCCACATGCCCGCCCTCGTCTCGAAAACCGGCGCCTGGGGCGTGTTCTGCTGCGGGGTGATCTCGCCGGGGATCTCGGTCATCGCATGAGTCCCTTCAGCTCGTGGGTCGCGGGCGCGGCCAGGGCTGCCTCCTCACGGGCCGCGATGGCGGCGGCCTCGTTCGGGCCGATCGGACGCGAGGAGACTTCCTGGCGGAGCTTGAACATGGCGTCGATCAGCATGTCGGGGCGAGGCGGGCAGCCGGGCACGTAGATGTCGACGGGCACGATGTGGTCGCAGCCCTGGACGATGGCGTAGTTGTTGAAGATGCCTCCCGAGG
>CALLVV010000099.1 GCA_938012815.1 uncultured Propionibacteriaceae bacterium | reverse complement strand
TCCGCACCAGGGTCTCGTCCACCGACGCACCGCCGGCGTCGGAGGCGAGCTGTGCGACCGCCGAGGTGAGTGCCCTCAGGTCGTTCCCGACAGCCGCCACGAGCGCCCCGGCCGCGTCCTGGGAGAGTTTCACCTTCCGGGACCGCGCCTCCTCCACGCAGAACTTCGGCAGCTCCCAGGGCTTGGGGGCCGCCACGGCGATCGTCTCGATCCTTGCTTTCTTCAGTTTGTCGATCAGTCCCCTGCCCTTGTTCCCACCCTCGTGCGACAGGATCAGGCACAGCTCGTCGCCGGGGTTCTTCGCCAAGGCGACCAAGATGTCGACGACATCAGGCGGGGTGGAGCCGACATCGTCAATGATGGCGACGATGTGGTTCGAGAACAGGGAGCCCCCCGTCACCTCCGAGAGCATGGAATCAGCCAATTCCGCCCCACAGACCCGGCTGACCTCGGCATCGGGTTCCTCCGCCAGGGCGGCCCGGCGCCTGCCGTCGATGGCGCGAGCGGCCAGCAGCGATTCCGAACCGGTGACGAGCAGGGTGCGTCCGAAACTGTTCACGCGCCCAGCATGCCAGCTGGCCCCGACATCAGCCACGCCAGCGACGCACCCCGAGCCGCCCGTCATCACCCAAGAAGACCGCGATGCTGCCCTCCGTGTCGGTGCGTGCCACCGCCATGCCCAGCGAGGTCACCCTGCTCAAGGTCTTGAGGCTCGGGTGCCCGTAGTCGTTGCCCAGTCCACAACTCGCCACCGCCAGTTGCGCCGACGAGGCCTCCAGGAATTCTGGTTCCTGCCGGGAGGAGCCGTGATGGGGGATCTTCAGGACGTGCACGGAAAGCGGGATGCCCAAGTTCCGGGCACGCCGGATCGCCTGCTCCTGGCCGCCGGGTTCCGCATCCCCCGGCAACAGGATCCGCAGGCCCGAGATCTCCGCGATTCCCACGACGGAGGAGTCGTTCTGGACCGAGCTCTCGCTCTCCCCCGCGACGGACGCCCCGCCCGGCTGCCAGGCCGAGACCGTGACCCAGTCCACGTTCCCCACCCTCATGCGCTGCCCCGGTTCCGCCACAAGCAGTCGCGCCCCGTGGGTCTCCGCCGCGGCCTCGACGGATGCCGCCGCGAAACCGGGGGAACGCAGCGGGCTGACCAGCACCAGTTCCGGATGGAACCGGGACAAAACGGCTTCCGTTCCCCCGATGTGATCCGCGTGGAAGTGGGTCAGGACCAGCAGCGGGACGCGTTCGATGCCCAAGGATTCCAGGCAGGCTATGGTGGGGCCGGGTTCCGGTCCGGTGTCCACCAGGACCGCCGTTGTTTCGTCTGCCCGCAGCACCGTCGCGTCCCCCTGTCCGACATCACAGAAAACCGCCTGCCACCGTCCCGGCCAGTCCAACGGGACCGGGCGGAACCACCCCGCGAGCAGTAACCCGAGGGCCAGCAGCAGGAAGCCCGCCCGCCGCCGGAGCCCGGCCCGGGCCAGCACCGCGGCCACCCCCGCCAACAGGGCGCTGGTGAGCATCCCGAGCGGGGTGGTGGGCCATTCGAGGACGGCCCCCGGCATGGCCGCGCCGAGATGCGCGATCCAGAGGATGGGCTGCACCACCCAACCGGCCACCCAGGCCACCGCGGCAGCAACCGATGGGACCCAGATCAGGACGGTGGCAGCCAACCCAAGCACGGTGGCGGGACCGACGAAAGGGCCGGCCAAGGCATTGGCCATCACACCGACCACGGACACCTGACCGGACAGCGCCGTCGTCAGAGGGACCGTGGCCAATTGGGCGGCCAGGGGCACCGCAACGGCCTCGGCGAACCAGGCGGGAGCCCAGCCTGCCATGATTCCGGCAAGCGGTTCCGCTCCCAAGCTGATGCCGAGACAGGCCGCCGCAGAGAGCGCGAATCCCCAGGAACGCGCCAGCCAAGGATCCAAGGGGAGCAGGACGAGGACCGCGATGCTCAGATTGCGGATGCTGCTCCTGCCGCGCCCGATTCCTGTGGCGGGCAGGACGACGAGTCCCATGGCCGCCGCCCGCAGCACGGAGGGTTCGGCCCTGCACACCAGCACAAACAGCGCCACTCCCCCGGCCGCGACGCCCCGGATCGCCCATCCACGAACCCCCAGGGACCGCACGACGAACAGCAACACACCCAGCAGCAGTGTCAGGTTCGAGCCACTGACGGCGAGCAGATGACTCAGCGATGTGGCGCGGAAGGCCTCGGTGAGATCCTTGGTGATCCCGCTGCGGTCCCCAACCACCAGCGAGGGTACCAAGGCAGCCTGTTCAGGTGGCGAGTGGGACGCCGCCTCACGCAGTCCCGCATGAATCGTGCTGACGAAAGCGTTGAACACATCCGGGGCCCGCACCTGGTCGGAGATCCTGCTCACCCGCACGACGAACGCTTCCTGGGAGTCCGGGTCCGAGGCGCCGAGGCGCCCCAGAACCCTGTGAACCGCACCGGGCGCGACGCCGGCCAGTTCGGTGGCCAGTTGGTCCCCGGCCAATAGCAGAACCGGCTGCGATGTGCTGAGACTCTTCTTTTTCACCTCCAGCTGCAGTAGCGTGGCCCGGACGATCGTGAGGCTGCGCCCCGAGTGCTTCACCAAGGTCGGTTCTCCTTCCAGGCGAACCAGCGCGGAGGCCAGCGGCTCCTCCGCGGCCCATCTGGCGGGCATGCCGTCGTGCAGCCCGAAGGAACGCATCCCAGATGTGAGAACAGCCACCAATAAGGCGCAGGCGGTAAGCCCCACCCAGACGCGCCGCACCAGCAGGACACACACCACCAGAAGCCCCACGCACCCGAGGAGCACCCCCGGTTCGGGACACCACCCCGAGGTACCCGTCCAGCAGCCCACCCAGGTGGCGACCGCTAGTGGGGTGAGACGCCAGTCGTGTTCCCTCACAGGATCACCAGCGGCGACAGTTTCTCGAACAGCTTCGGCCCGATCCCCGAGACCTGCCGCAGTTGCGAGACATCGGTGAAGGAACCATTGTCGGTGCGCCACTTGATGATGGCCTCGGCCAGGACGGGACCGACCCCCGGGAGTTCCTGAAGCTGCTGCGCGGTGGCCCGGTTGAGACTCACGCGCCCCGCACCGGAGGCCGTCGCCGACCCCGCCGCAGGGCTACCGCCACCAGGGTCCACGACCTCCCCGCGAGGCGATTCCGAGGTCCCCACTATGATCTGTTGCCCGTTCCCAACCGGGGCCGCGAGGTTCAGCTCCCCGGGATCAGCTCCCGGGACCAGTCCTCCGGCGGCCTCGATCACGTCCTGCACGATGGCCCCCTCCGGAACCGATACCACCCCGGGCCTGCCCACCGCTCCGAGGACGTGGACCCGCACCAGGCCGTGACTCGCGGATGCCTCGGGACCAGGTGTGGTGGCCGTGGTTGGGACGGATACCACGCCGGGTGACGCGGCGGGCAGTTCCGTCGCGGAGCTCTGCCCCAAGGCGTAGATGGTTACCAACACCACGCCGACCAGCAGGGCCGCCACAACGATGATGTGCTCGCGGCCGAGCATCACCACCCGCCGCCACCCCTTGGGGGCCTGCTGCCCAGAGGGTTCAGACGCTCCCTCATCCCCGGGGCCGTCCTTGCTGGGCGGGACGTCGTCCGCTCGACGCGCCGCACCGAGCGGGGTCTGCCCCGAGGCGACGAGCGCCAGCCGCGCCCGTTCGATCTGCTGTTGCTCCGTAAGACTCCCCATACCAACACTCTGGGCATTTCGGAACCGGATCCTCCATCGGCCCTCAAGCCTGTTGGAAACTCCGGCAGAAATTACCAATGAATAAACCTTGAATTAACAAAAGACAACTCCTTGACCGGGCCGGGGCCCGCGCCAGAAGGTGACCGCGAAGAGATCGACAACAGCATCAACCGGAGAACAGCCAGAGTTACTATGGCCGACGATGACAACTCCATCCTGAAGGTGATGGCCGCTGCCGGACTCAGTGCACGAACCGTTGGAAACCACGAGTTCGACAAGGGCTGGGCCGATCTCGCGGGTAGCGTGAACCCGGCGATGCCCGGAGTGGATCAGCTCGGGGCGAACGTCCACCTCAAGGGAAGCAGACAGGCGACCTCCCCGCTCAAGGCGTACACGACCTTCACGGTCGGGGAACTCGACGTCGCCATGATCGGCGCCGTCACCGGGAATCTGCCCTCCCCCATCTCCCCCGCCGGAACCTCGGACCTGGCCATCGGTGACCCCGTGGAGGCCGTGAACGAAACCGTTTCCCAGCTTCCCAAGGGAATCGACCTGGTGATCACGTCTATCCACGAAGAAGTACCGATCGGTCTTCGTCGGGGGTTCCCCGCTCGATCCGGAGCAGCTCTACACCGTTGGTTCCACTTCCTTCCTGATTGCGGGCGGGGACAATTTCCGGGAATTCGCGAAGGGCACCGGAGCCCGGGGCACGGGGCGCGTCGATCTGGAGGTCTGGACCCGGTGGGTGAAGACTCAGCAGATGCTCTCCTCCAGCTACATCAAACACGGTCTATCGTTGGCCGAAGCCCCCACCAAGATCAATTGGAACCCAGACGCCGACCTTCAGGCTCGCCCCTTCGGGGACCCTCACCCACCGGGGACGATTCATCGTGCACCCGGCCTCGCCGAAACCGGATCCGACGGGGACACCGTCACCGGCCCCCATCAGGCCCGGGATTCCCAGGACCGGTTCGTGACGAAGCGTGAGGGGACGAGAGGAAGCCCGTCCCCTCACCATCACCGCCAGATCAGCGCGCCCGGCGCGGGTAGCGCCTGCCGTTGAGCCAGGCACCCAGCCAGGTGTGCCGGACCAGCAGTTCGTAGGTGATCAGCAGGACCGCGGTGGTGACGGCCCACGTGAGCAGGAGCTTCACCGGGATCGGCCATCCCATATCGGCCAGCGGGATCTCGAACAGCACCAGCAGTGGCAGGTGAACCAGGTACATCCAGTAGGAGGCGTCCGCGAGGTAGCGGATCCAGGTGTGTTCCTGGTCCAGGAATCGCACCGCGGCGCCCAGCAGACCGAAACCGAGCAGCCAGCCCGCCAGGGCGACGGCAACCATCAGCGCTTCCCGCGGCACGCCCGGGAACCACACGACCACCGTCGCAATGAGACCCAGCATAAGCATCGGGAGCCAGTTCCCGGCGATTCGCCGCATGGACCCCGGGGATGCGTGCAGGAACCAGCCGGTCAGGAACGCCCCCAGGTAACCGAGCGTCGATGCCGGTTCCGGGACGATGGTGGTCGGGGCGATGATCCCACCCGCCGGTTCCCCACCCTGGAGCAGCAACGCTGCCACGAAGACCAGGGCCGGGAGGAGAACACCGGCCGGGTGGGACAGGACCTCACCGATCCGGGTGGCGGCCCGCCCGGCACGCTCCGCACCCAGGAACCGGAGCAGCGCGGCCCGGGCGAAAAGCACCAAGGTGGCGAGCTCGAACAGCACCAGCAGGAACCAGAGCTGCCCCGGGGTGAACATCATCAGGGGTGAGGCCGGTTCCGAGGCCATCGGTGCCGCCCGGCCCCGGACCGAGGCCCCGTACATCGCGAGGAAACCGAGCGGGATGACCGTGAACGGCCAGAAGACGACGGCGGGAAGCAGGATCCGCTTCGCACGATCCCGGAAGTAGCTGCCGGACCCGCGCCGCAGGGTGACCATTCGCCCGAAATAACCCGCCAACAGCATGAACAACGCCATCCGGAACAGGTGGATCGTGCCGGATACCCACAGGGCGACGATGCTGCGCTCGGAGTCGTTGATCATCCAGACAATGTCGGTGAAGGGCAGCAACGAGTGCAGGACTATGCCGAGCAGCAGGGCGCCGGAACGGACGGCGTCGAGGCCGTGGAGTCGTTGCGGGAGGGCATCGGAACGAGCGGTGCCGAGTTCGTGAAGGAATTTTTCGGTGGTCATGGTTCGAAGTTACGATTCCGGGCTCGCCTCCACCATCATCCGATCGGTGGATGGCGGTTCCCTCCACATGACCGGGACAATGGTGCGGTGGAACGTTACGAGAGCCCGATCACGATCCGGGCGGCACGCTGGGGGCCCTTTGTGCTGCTCGCCGTGTCGGTGACCATCGGATGGGCCCTGACGGGCCGGCTCATCGAGCCCGGGGGCATGCTCGTCTCCCTGTGCCCCGCCGTCCTGATCCTGCTCGGCCGCGTGCTCGTGACGGTCCGGCCGCCGTCTAGGGGAAGCCGTGCGGCACTCGTTTTCGTGGCGGGCAATCTACTGCTCGCCCTGGCGGCCTCCCTGTTCAACCCGTTCATGTGCATCTACGTGTTCTCGAGCTATCCGGATGTCGAACACCTGGTCACGGGCTCTTTCCGGGTGCCCGCCACCATCGCCACGGGGCTGGTGATTGCGGTCGGACAGGCCGGTGGAATCCCCGGGACCTCGGCTACTCCTTGGCTTTTCCCGTTGCTGGCCCTGGTGAACATCGGGATAGCCTTCCTCATGCTGACCCTGAGCCGGGAGCACGAACGTCAGGTGCGGATCCGGGAGGAGACCGCCGAGCGGCTGGCGAAGGCCAACGCGGCCAACCTGGTCCTGCACGAAGAACTGATGGCGCAGGCCCGCCAGATGGGTATCGACCAGGAACGAGCACGGTTGTCGCGGGAGATCCACGACACCGTGGCTCAGGGATTGATCGGTGTGATCCGCCAACTGGAGGCGCTCCCCTCCTCCTTGGACGACCCTGCCCGGGAAAGGGTCCGGCGAGCCGAACAGGTGGCACGGGACTGCCTCACGGAAGCCCGGCGGGCGGTACGGGCCCTGGCACCACGCCAGTTGGATGACGATCCCCTGGCCGATGCCCTGCACGAGATCATCAGGGGCTGGGGACGGATGAACCGCATCGTCACCGAACTGGATGCCGACGACGCCCCGGCCACCTCGCCACACGACGGGGTGCTGGTCCGTGTCGTCCAGGAATCCCTGGCCAACATCGCCCGGCACGGTAACGCCAGCCGGGTATGGGTGCGCCTCGATGGCACACCCGCCGGACCGCGGATCCGCATCACTGACGACGGTGTCGGGTTCACACCCGTCTTCGCCGCCGGTCACGGGCTTTCCGGCATGCGTGATCGCCTGACAGAAATCGGCGGCAGTCTGAGAGTGGACAGCGCGCCGGGGAAAGGATGCACCGTGACAGCAGTGGTGCCCTCATGAGCCTCCGTCTGGTGGTGGTGGACGACCACCCGATCATCAGGGACGGCCTCGCCGGGATCTTCGCCCTGGAGGAGGACATCGACGTGGTCGGACAGGCCGGGAACGGCCCCGAGGCCCTGGCCGTCGTGGCCGAGCGCGATCCCGACCTGGTGTTGATGGACCTCAGGATGCCCGGTGGTGACGGATTCGCGGCCATCAGGCAACTGCGAGAACAGGGCGAACGTCCCCGCGTCCTCGTGCTCACCACCTACGACACGGAACGCGACGTCCGCAGAGCGATGGCGGCGGGCGCCGACGGATACCTGCTGAAGGACCTGCCCCGTGACCAGCTCGTAGCAGCCGTCCGGGAGCTGATGAGCGGTTCCTCCCGGGCACACGTCACTTCCCCCCACGGCTCGCAGCTATCGCTCACCGACCGGGAGACCGATGTGTTGGCGCTGGTCGCGGACGGCCTGACCAACCGGGCGGTCGCGAGGAAGCTCGGGATCGGCGAGGCCACGGTGAAAACCCACCTGGCCCACGTCTACACCAAGCTGGGGGTACTCGACCGGGCAGCCGCGGTACGGGAGGCCTGGGAGCGGGGGCTGGTCTGAGAATTCGGCCCCCGCGCCGGGTTCAGGGACGTGTGGCCTGCTCCACGAGTTCGAGGATATGGACGTAGGGTTTGCCCGTCGCCCTGCCGATGCCGATCTCGCAGGTGCGGTTGAGTGAGGCGTAGGCGTCGAAGTGGCGGGAGTTGATCTCCGCGGCCTCCCGCTTCGCGGCCGATGCATTCAGCTCCGGGTGGAGCATTCCGCGGTCACCAGCGAAGGCACAGCAACCCCAGTCCAGCGGGACGTAGGCCTCGTCCGCGATCGCCTCCGCCAGGCCCTTCAACGCGTCGTTCAACCCGAGGTGGGTGGACGAACAGGTGGGGTGCAGTGCGATGGAGCCCAAGCGGTGGGTCACCGTCAAGTGTGGCAGGAGCCATTCATGGGCGAACTTGACCACGTCGACTATCTGGACGGCCTTGAACTCCTCGCTGGAGGATTTCGACTGCATGACGTGGAAACCCTCGGTGCAGCTGGCCGCATCCACCACGATGGGAACCGGGCTGCCGGCGAGACGCTCCTCGGCCCGTTTGAGCTGGGTCTCGTATCCCTTCAAGAAGCCCTTCGACTTCCAAGGGGTGCCACAGCACAGGCTTCCGGTGTTCAGCGTGGTAACCGGCACTCCGGCGCGTTCGCACAGGGCGGTGAACGCCTTGGGAACACCGCTGGCGAACATGGTCTGGATGCAGGCCGGGAGGTAGAAGGCCACTGGGTCCTCCGTTTCCCGGGCCTTGGGACGCCTACCGCCCTTGGGGAGGTCCTTCGAGTACTGGGGCATGACGTCCGGGCTGATGATCTTGCGCGCCACCTTGGTGATGCCCGAGGCGACCGGGGCGACAGCGTGCGCCGTGGTCATCGCAACGCTGGCGCCCTTCGTGAACGGTCCCCACGCCTTGGCGGCAGCCCCCCACACCCCGCCGAGCACGCGATTGGCCTGCTCGGCGCGCAGCCTGCGCACCAGGTCACCGGTGTTGATGTGGAGGGGGCAGACCTCCCCGCACATGCCGTCGACGGCGCAGGTCTGGATGGCATGGTAGTCGTAGTCCTCGTCGAGGTCCTTCAGGAGCTGCTCGTCAGGCTGATTAGAGGCCAGTTCCCGGCGCAGCGCTATCCGCTGCCGCGGCGTGAGGGTGAGTTCGCGGGAGGGGCAGACGGGTTCGCAGAAACCGCACTCCACGCAGCGATTCACCTCGTCCTCGACGCTGGGCACCAGCTTGAGGTTCTTCAGGTAGCCCTGCGGGTCTTCGGTCAGCACCACGCCCGGATTCAGGATTCCCGCCGGATCGAACAGGCGCTTGATCTCGCGCATCACCTGGTGGAGTTCATCCCCGTACTGACGGGCGACGAACGGGGCCATGATGCGTCCGGTGCCGTGCTCGGCCTTGAGGTTCCCGCCGTGCCCGATCACCAGGTCGACCATGTCCTCGGTGAAGTGGATGTAGCGCTCCATGCACGCCGGATCCGTGAAGTTCTCGTTGAGCATGAAGTGGACGTTGCCGTCCTTGGCGTGACCGAAGATGACGGAGTTTTCGTACTGGTGCTGCCCGAACAGCTTGATGAGCTCAGTGCAGGTGTCCAACAGCGTCGGCACGGGCACCACGATGTCCTCGAGAAGGGCGGTCGCGCCGGGATTGCGGTGTCCGGCGACCGTGGTGTAAAGCCCTTTACGGATGTGCCACAGTCGGGCACGGGTCGGGCCATGGCTGGTGGCCTGTGTGGGGCTCGTCAGCGGCAGGGAAGCCAACAGTGGCGCCACGGCCTCTATCTTGCCCTCGACCCCCTCGGCGGTGGCGTCCTGGAGTTCCAGGAGCAACGCGGCTTGGCCGGTCACGTCCAGTTCCAGGATCTCGGGGGTGGCCTCGGGAAGCGTCTGCGCCACCTTGAGCGACTGCGCATCCATCAACTCGACGGCCGCGAAACCGGCTGCCACCAGGTCGGGGAGCGCGGCCGTGGCCTCTCGGAGGGTCGGGAAGATGGCCAAGGCCGAGGCCGCGTGGGGCGCCACCGGAATGGTCCGGAAGGTGGCGGAGGCCACGAATCCGAGGGTTCCCTCGGAACCGATCATCAGATGCCTGGCGATCTCGAGAGGGGTTTCAAAGTCCAGCAGGGAGTTGATCCCGTAACCCATGGTGTTCTTCATCGCGAACTGGCGGCGAATGATGCTCACCGAGGCCGGGTTGTCCAGGATTCGTTGACGCAACCTCATCAGCCCCGCCGCGAGTTCGGGTTCGGCCTCGGCGAACTTCCGGGCAGCGTCCGGGTCAGCCGTGTCGATCCGGGTGCCGGAGGCAAGGACGAACTCCAACGAATCCAAGGTGGCGTAGGAGTTCTCGGTGGTGCCGCACTGCATGCCGGAGGAGTTGTTGGCCACCATGCCGCCAATGGTGCAGGCGATCTCGCTTGCCGGATCGGGACCGAGTTTGTATCCGTGCCGGGCCAATCGGGCGTTGACGGCACGGATGGTCTCCCCCGGGGAAACCTTCACCCGACGTCCCTCGTCGAGGATCTGGATCCCGCGGAACCCGCGTCGCGAATCGACGAGGATGCCGTCGCCGGCGGATTGCCCGGACAGGCTGGAACCGCCGGCCCTAAAGGTCAGCGGGGAACCCTCACGACGAGCGTGGGCGAACAGGTCCAGGATGTCGTTGACGCTCTGGGGCCTCGATACCTGCATCGGAGTGAAGGCATAATGAGAGGCATCGTGCGCCATAGCTAGACGATCTATCGCTTTGGAAGAAAGCATCGTTGCCATGCCTCAAAGATTAATCCCCTTTGGCACACACAACGGCCAGAGCTAGGTTCACCTAACCAATCTTATTGCGATTAAAGAAAGGCTTTCCTAAACAATCTTCTTCCTTGGCGAGGAAAGAAACTCCTCTAGCTCGGCGCGGGTCGGGGGATTCGCCCCCTGTCTGGTGCAGACCAGCGCGGACGCCCCGGCACCCCAGCGAAGAGCCCTGTCGACATCGTCCGGACGCCTGGCGTAGGAGGCCAGGAAACCCGACATGAAGGTGTCCCCGGCCCCGACCGTGTCCGCCAGCTCGACGGCGTGCCCCGAAACGCGGAACTGCCGCCCGTCGGGTTTGATGGCGACGGCGCCGTCGGGGCCGAGCGTGACGACACACAGGGCCAGGCCATACTCGATGCACCACGCCTCCGCGTAGGGCAGTGGGTCCGGATCGTCCACGAGCCAGCAGATGTCCTCGTCGCTGGCCTTGACGATCCCGCCACCGGCCCCGACTGCGGCTATCAGCTGTTCGACGCGCTGGAAGTACTCCACACGATCGGGAAGCACGGTCGGACGCACGTTGATGTCGTAGCTGAGCGAGGCGGGGGTGGAACGCACGAAGTTGAGGACGGCCCGCGCCCCCGGCCCGGAGATGGTTCCGATGGATCCAAAGTGCAGCCAGTCGTTCTCCCTGAGTTCCGGGAACTCTCCTGCCCGCCAGCCAAAATTCGAGGTGTCCTGGAAGTGGAAGGTGTAGGAAGCCCTGCCCTCGGCATCGAGTGAGACGACCGCGACCGACGTGGGCTCCCTCGTCCTGACCGCCAAGTCGGTCGCGACGCCGTTGTCCTGAAGGTAGCGTTCGAGCTGACGCCCGAAGGCATCACCACCCAGACGCCCCAGGAAATGACTGTCCTCCCCGAGCCTCGCGAGCCCGAGGGCCGTATTCATTGGACCACCACCGCACAGCGCCGACCAGTGGGTCTCGGCCGGGGAAACCTGTTCTCCCGGCAGCAGGTCGATGAGAGCCTCTCCGCAAACAACGAAACGCATGTCCTTACTCTAGTTACCCTTCATGCCGCTGGGGAACGAAACGGGAGGTTTAACGGCCAAGGCCTTCAACCCCCGAAGCAGCGGCAGGAGCCGATGTTCGGGAGTGAGTCTCTCCAGCTGCTCCAGGCATTCGGTCTGCTGCGCTCCTTGATTGTCGAACCAGCAGACCAGGCACAGCAGCGCGAGGACTTCAGGGGCGTGCGAAGCAGCGCACACCCGTCTGGCGTACGCAATCCGGGGACGCAACCGGGCCGCACCCTCGCGGTTGAGACTCGCCACCACATCTCCTGCGACCCTGGGATCGGAAACCAGGACGGCCAGTTGCGCCCCCTCGATGGGAAGCAGAGATTCCCCACAGTCCAGCAGCTTTTCCACCAGTTCTTTTCGCTGCTCGTAATCGAGCCTGCCCACATGGTCGAGAGCCGATTCCGTGAGGAACTCGGCTTCCTCGGGATCATCAGGGGGTCGCACCTCGGCGATCACCTCGGCCCGGCTCGCGGCGACCGGGATTCCCAGATAAACGGCCTCGGCCGAGAGGTTCGTCACTGATGGATCCCAGCCATTACCGTCAGGAGGTTCCAGGCCCAGTGGAGTGACGACCCAGTAACGATCCCGGGTGGCCAAGAGCACATCGGTCACCCTTCCCCTTAACTCCAGTGCTAGGTGCATCAATCGTTCACAGTTTCCTTCCGGGTCACTCGTGTACCCGAGGATTACAAAACTGCAGGACCTCACTGCCTGGGCTGCCGCCTCGACCTGCCGGATCAGGTCGTCCCCGCTCTCGTCCAGCCAGTCAAGATCCGCGCGGGCGCAGAACTCCACATGATTCTCCGAGATCCCCAGCACAACACAAGACTCCGTCGGATGGAAGCCGAGGCAGATCCCAGGCACGCAGAGGAGGTCTTCGTCGGTGTGGCTGCGCAGGGTTGCTTCGAATATGTTCACATCATAGTTATGGGAGCCAACGGGCCAGATCCTCCGTTTCTGGTCGAACCGTCGCGATTGTTGACAAACTCCACGGGTCTCCACGGGTATGGTGTGAGCCACCATGAACGTTCCACAATGGCAGAGCAACCCCCAGCAATCACCTTCCCAACAGGAGCGGGACCCACGGAAACCTTTCGGCTCCCCAACCTCCAGTTCTTTCGACGCCCCTACGCAGATCGAGGCCTACCAGCAGCGTGGTGGCGCAGCACGCAGCATACTGATCGGTATCGCAACCCTTGCCGTGGTCGCTGCCATTTTGCTGGGATTGCAATTCCTCGGGTCGAGTCAGGGTGATGGTGCCACTGCAGGTCCCTCCGCCTCAGCACCGTCCATGAACATGTCGTCGCTGGGTGCGCAGGAGAGCAAAGCACCCTTCGGGTCGAACGGCGGAGGAACGTTCGAGCTTCTCTCCTACAACTGGTCCAGCGACAACGATCTCGAGGTCCAGGTCCGCGTCACCTTGGACGAGGGATCCGCGTTCTTCGACATCTCCCTGGTGTCGCAAAAGACCAAGATGAGCTACTCCCCGGTTGACTCCCCGTCATCCCTGAGCGCCAAGGCCGGGAAACCGCTGGAAGTCACCCTCAAGTTCACAGCACCCAGGTACGAGAGCATCATCGTGCTCTCACACGGCAACGGAGGCGGTCGGGGTTTGGCATCACTCAAGATCCATCCTTGACGGCGGTGGAGGAGTTCGCGGATTCCTCCACCGCCTTCGCGCGCTCTGCCACGGCATCAGGATGGTCCTTGGACAGCATCACCACCCCGTACACGGCCACCGCGCCGGAAATGATCATCCCCGTGGATGGGCCAACGCCCATCCCAGTTCCTTCACCGAGGACGAACAGCCCGAACAGGACGGCGACGAAGGGATCCACCGTGGTCATGGTGCCCACCGTGATCTCCGCGGGGCCAGAGGCGTAGCCCTGCTGGATCATCCAGGCCCCCAGGCCGTAGCAGGCGAGCATGTACCCGATTACCACGAGGGTTGAGGGGTGCAGCAGATGGAACTCCCCGGACTGGACCATGTTCATGGCGGCCTTCATCATGCCGGAGGCCAAGCCGTAAAAGATCGCCCCGACCGATGACCACATCATCGCCTTGGCCCACGGGGCTGCCTTCTTGGCCGCGAAGAAGGACAGCACCGCGCAGACCACGCAGACCGCGAGGAAGGACCAGGTGATCGGCATGAACCCGAACTGTTTCTCCCCGTTCGCGAACAGCGACGAGAACACGGTGAACCCGACCACGCCGATCACGGTCACCAAGACGGCACGCCACACCCGGAAGGGAATTTGATGGCCGTGGATCCGTGAGCTCAGGATCACCGACCACGGGACCGCGAGGATTCCAACTGGCTGGACGACCGCCACGGGAGCCATGGTCAACGCCCACAAGTGCAGGCCGGCTCCGGAGAACACACAGAGCAGGCCGAGCAGCCACTTGGGAATCAGAAGCAGCTTCAGCATCCCCATCAACGTGAGATGGTTGGAGGATGCCGTCGCGTTGGGATCGAACGTGGACTTCACGCCGAGGTGTTGCAGGGTAGCCCCGCTGGCGAACAGAAAAGAGGAGATCACCTGCAACGTGATGGCCAAGGGGATGCCCACGCGCGTCACCTTTCACTAGTTGGCAAGAAAACTGCAAGGGCCACCCTAGTGGGTGATTCTCCCCGAACCATCAGACCTGGGGCTGGTCCTTCCCGGGATGTCAGTCCGCGTAAACCACTACCTTGTCCCCGACCCGCACCTGATCGAACAGGGATGCGATAGCTCCCTTGTCACGCACGTTGACGCAACCGTGGGAGGCACCGTTGTAGCCGTTCTGGGCGAAGTCGGCGGAGTAGTGGACGGCCTGCCCTCCCGAGAAGAACATGGCGTAGGGCATGGAAGTGTGGTAGAGCGTCGATACGTGGTCGCGGGACTTCCAGCCCACGGAGAAGACCCCGTTGCGGGTGGGTGTCTCATCTGAGCCGAACCGGACGGAGAGCGTCATCTGGACCTGGCCGTCAATCACCCAGGCGAGTTTCCGCTGCGACTTCGAGATGCAAAGCACCCGGCCCTGGAGGCAGCGGTCGTCGAGCGCCGTTTCGTTTTCCGCGGTTTTCTGGGTGGTTTTGACGTTGCTCAGTTCATTCTGGGTGGGTTTGCGGGTCATGGAGTTGATCCGGTCCAGCGTGCGCTGGTCCACGTCTCCCGTGACGGGGAGCTGCCTTTTGCCCTGAAACCCCTTCACTGATTCCACCGTGGTTTCGTCGTACTCCCCGTTGACGTCCGGGCCGTACCAGCCGACCTGCTTCAGCCGGGCCTGGAGGTCCTTGACGTTGTCTCCGCTGGCGCCCTTGGCCATCAGGGCGGGACCGGGTTTCAGGACGTTGTTCTTCTCATCCTCGGTGGGTTTCCGCGTCATCGATGTCAGGCTGTCCATCGTCGCCTGATCCACGAAACCGAGAACCGGGAGCCCGCGTTTACCCTGGAAACCCTCGACGGCCAGCCGGGTCTTGTCGTCGAACTTCCCGGAGATCTGTCCCTCGAGCCAGCCGAGCTGGAGGAGCCTGTGCTGAACTCCTCGAACCTCGTCGCCGCTGTCTCCCGGCGAGAGCAGGGCCGTTGCGGATGGCGTGGGCTCAGATGTGGGGCTGGAAGTGTCGTCCGGCTCAGCAGAGGAGGGGCTCAATTCCGCAGGGTTGGGGGTCGCCGAGGTGGTGGAAACCTCATCGGAGGGGCTGCCC
Organism: uncultured Propionibacteriaceae bacterium; assembly: GCA_938012815.1. Classification (GTDB taxonomy): domain Bacteria; phylum Actinomycetota; class Actinomycetes; order Propionibacteriales; family Propionibacteriaceae; genus Arachnia. Next base: position 2,083 of record CALLVV010000099.1, on the reverse strand, counting down.
TGAGCGACGTTCGTGAGGATTTCTCGGCCACATCCCGAAAGAAACAGCAATGAAATCACAGAGACAAGCGCAAGACGTCTCACTATTGTGCTCCCATTTTGACTTCGGACTTACGTCCCACCTTTGTCACCAGCAGCTAATGGTACCGCATGGGGCTCAAGCGGTCATGTAGGTGTTGAGCCTTCTCCTCCGCTCAAGGTGGTCCGGGAGGGCGGCCGCCACCAAGGACCAGAAGCCCTGGCCGTGATCGGCGTGCCTGAGATGGGCCAGCTCGTGAACGATCACGTACTCGAGAGCGACCAAAGGAAACCTAACCAGGGCCGTGTTGAGGGTGATCGCCCCGGTCCGGTGATTGCAGGAACCCCACCTGGTGCGCATGGCACGATACCGGACCACGGCTGGCCGCGACACCCCCAAGACGGCCGCCCACGAGTCGAACAACGGCCGGGAAACACGCTCCATCTCGCTACGCCGGAACTTGGCGATGGCACGCTCCCTGGCCACCTCGTCGTCGCCCGTGATGATCAGCCGATGGTCGGCGACCCAGGCACGGGCCCGGCCTCCCCGCCTGTGTTCCACGTCGTGCCATCCGCCCCACAGCCTGGCCCTCCCCCCGTCCTCGAACCGGTCCGCCTCAAGGGCCAGGTCTCGCAGCTGATCGCGCTTTCGGTCTATCCAGGGCCGCTGCTCCCGGACGAAACGGCGTATCCGCTCCGGCGGAACGCCGAGCGGGACCGAAACCGCCACATCTCCCCCAGGCGGAACGATCCGCAGGCGGATGTTCTTCATCCGTTTCCAGGCTATCGACACCGGGAGATCGTCCACCTGGATCAGACAGTCTTCCACCATGATTGAAACTCGTTTCTGTTATCAGGATTCTTGGGGGATGGGTAGCACGGGGCTGCGTCCGCTCAGGGTGGAGAACAACGTCCCCGTGACGGCGGCACTGACGAGGATTGCGGAGAGCATGGTCAGCTGGAACATCGCGGCCTCGACGGGGCTGGAGCCCCCGAACAGCGCACCGATGAATGCCCCCGGCAGGGTCACCAGACCCGTATTGCGGGTCTGGTCGAGGTTCGGCAGCAGGGATTCCCTCACCGAAAGGCGCCGGAGCCATGCGGTCGACTGGGACGGGGTGGCACCCAAGGCCAGCCACCCCTCCACCTCGCCCCGGTGGGCGTCGAGATCGGCCCGGATCCTGTGCGAGGTCAGGGTGACTATGTTCATGGCGTTGCCGATGACGCTTCCGGCAATGGCCACCACGTGCTGGGGCGTGGGCGAGATCAGCCCGGCCAGGAGGGTCAGGAGCAGGGAAGACATCCCTCCCGCGACGACGGAAATCACAGCATTACGTTTCCCGCCAGGCAGCCCCTCGGCCCTGGAGGCTCCCGTCCAGGAGGCAGTGGAGAGCATCAACGCGATGAACCCCAGTACCAGCCAGGGCCACTGATTGACACCGCTCAGCAGCATGGAAATCGCGGCCAACTGCACCGCCGCCCGCAGGACCGCCGTGAACGGCAACCAGTGCAGCGCCACCCCGTGCAGCCGCAGCAGAAGAATCGCCGTGGCAACGAGTGCCAGAATCCCACCGCCGAACCGCAGCCAGTCCCACACGCTCACACCCGGACTGTATCGCCGCGCGCCCTCCTGTCAGAGGCGTATCACGTGTGCGCCTCCAATCTGGTCGAAACGTTCCGGCTGGCAGGTGAGGACGATCGTCTGGACACCATCCCCGACACGGTTCAGCACCACTCCCAGACGCGCCAGACGAGCGGGGTCGGCGAACCCGAGCGCATCATCGATGATCAGGGGCACTCCCTCACCGGGTTGAACGAGCTGCGCGCAAGCAAGCCGGCCAAGCAGGGAGAGCTGCTCGCGGGCCCCGCTGGACAACGACTGGAAGGGCACCGTCTCACCTGCCAAAGTGCGGGATGCGATGTTGAGTTCCGGGGTCACCTCGACCGCCAGATCCGGGCCGAAGACAAGCCGCCCCAAGGATTCGATGCGCTCCCGGAACGGGGCGACGTAACGCAGCTGGGCCTCGGCACGGTGACGGTTCAGCGTCTCCCGGAGCAGGTCCACC
>CALLVV010000098.1 GCA_938012815.1 uncultured Propionibacteriaceae bacterium | reverse complement strand
CGACATCGGCGTCAGGTTCCCCGAGCGCTCCCAGCGCTCCTCGAATCAATCCGCGGTGGGCGCCGCACACCGCTTCGGGGGACGAGAACGCGGCCTCGCGCAGCGGACAGCCGCACAGGTCCATCGTCGAGCACCAGGGGCCGTTCTCCAAAACCCGGGGCTCGTATCCCCAGGACCTCAGCAAGCCGATCACGACGTCGACCTTGTCCTGCCAGCTCACCTCAGAATCCGCGGGAAGCCCCAGCAGGCCGGCATCGAGGGTGCGCATCGCCCACTCGCGCAGCACGTCCTCTGCCTTGGCTCGTTCGACGTCCAGCACCTGGGACAGCACCTCCGCCAGGAGCCGGTAGTCATCTTGGAGGGAAACCGATGGGCCGGCATGGGGGACCGGAAAATAGCGGCGACGGGGGCGTCCGACGCCCACCCGCTCTTCGCGTCTGAGGAGGTCGCCCTGGACGACGAGCCGGTTGAGATGGACGCGCACCGTCGTGACGTGCAGCTGGAGGTTCTCCGCAACCTCGGCGGCGGTCAACCCCCCCGGGTGACGACTGAGGAGACCGAGCACAGGATCAACCGCAGACACGGAATCCTCGAACCCGGCGAACTGCCTCGCGATCGTCACCGCCATCCTCCTGACTCAGAATAAAAAGGGACCCCCGGAGGCACCTGGCGACGGAATTTAGCAATGAATCACTCATCTAAAACTCCTGCCAGCTGGCGTTTCCGGCATCTTTTGTTGACTTGATACTACAACGACACCTAGGCTCCTGCCAGCAATTAAAAGGGACCACCCCCACTGGAGGGAGCGCCGTGAGCGCCGACACAACTACACATCGCGAGGGCCCGGACTCCGCGGCAACCACACATCGCGAAGCCCCGGGCGCCGTGCGCGTCCTCACGATGTCCAGCATCTCCTTCACCCTGATGTTCGCCGTGTGGCTGATGTTCGGGATCCTCGGCAAGCCCATCAAGGATGAGTTCGGCCTGGACGGCGTGCAGCTCAGCTGGATCAGCGCCGTCGCGGTCCTCAATGGCTCCATGTGGCGATTGCCGGCAGGGATCCTCGCGGACCGTTTCGGCGGCAAGATCATCTTCACCGTCATGATGGCAATCGGAGCGGTCGCCTCGCTGGCGGTGTCTTTCGCCAACAACTACGCGATGCTCCTGGTGCTGGCCTTCTGCGTCGGCATCGTCGGCAACTCGTTCTCCTCCGGGGTGGCCTGGAACTCCGCCTGGTACTCCCCGGAGCGCAAGGGTTTCGCGCTCGGCGTCTTCGGGGCCGGCAACGTCGGGGCCTCCGTCACCAAGCTCATCGGCCCCGGCATCATCGCGACCACCGCGGGCACTGCCGTACTCGGGTTCCTGCCCGGCGGATGGCGGCTGATCCCGATCGTGTACGCGATCCTGCTGACCGTGGTCGGCGTCCTCCAGTGGTTCATCACCCCCTTTCCGGACCGCAAGCCCGGGGCGAGCGCCAAGATCTCCGACATGCTCACCCCGCTCAAGGACGTCCGGGTGTGGCGTTTCAGCCTGTACTACGTGATCGTCTTCGGGGCCTACGTGGCCTACTCGGCGATCCTGCCCACCTACTACCAGGACGTGTTCAAGGTGGATCTGGGCACCGCCGCCCTCCTGACCACCACCTTCATCTTTCCCGCATCCCTGCTGAGGCCGCTAGGCGGCTGGGTCTCCGACCACTGGGGTGCTCGTACCGCCATGTACGCGACCTTCGTGCCGATCGGTGCGCTCTTCACGGTGCTGTGCATCCCCAGCGGCGTCGATGACCAGGGCAACGCCTACGGCCTGCCGCTGTGGCTGGTCGTGACGCTAATCTTCCTGATCGGCTGCACCATGGGCATCGGCAAGGCCGGGGTCTACAAGCACATCCCCACCTATTTCCCCCACCACGTGGGCTCCGTCGGCGGCCTCGTCGGCATGCTGGGCGGCCTGGGCGGCTTCTTCCTGCCGCCGATGTTCGCCTACATCGAGAAGTTCACAGGGCTGACATCTACCCCCTTCATCGTTCTGACTGTCCTGACAGGCCTTACGCTGATCTGGATGCATCTCGTGATCTCCCGCATGAAGCGGGAGAATCCCGAGCAGGATCTCGTCGACGTGCCCGACAGCGCCCAGCCAGCGTAGGAAGGAAGACCAATGAGCACACCAGCCGAGAAGCCACGCTCCACAGAATGGCTCGAAGACTGGGATCCCCAGGACGAGTCGAAGTGGGACTCGAAGATCGCCTGGACCACCCTGACCATCACGACGTTCTCGCTGACCATGGCGTTCGCCTCATGGTTCCTGCCGAGCGCCATCATCCCGAAACTCACCACCATCGGCTTCCAGTTCGACAACGCCCAGCTGTACTGGATGACCTCCATGGTGGGCCTGTCGGCAGGCATCCTGCGCCTGGTCTGGATGATCCTGCCGCCCATCATGGGAACCCGGAAGCTGGTCACCGTGACCTCGCTGCTGATGGTGCTTCCCCTGGTGGGCTGGGGATTCGCGGTGCAGGACCTCAGCACGCCCTACTGGGTGTTCATGCTGCTGGCCTTCATCGCGGGGATCGGCGGCGGCGCCTTCTCGGGCTTCATGCCATCCACCTCATACTTCTTCCCCAAGCGGCTGCAGGGGACGGCACTCGGCCTGCAGGCCGGTATCGGTAACTTCGGGGTGTCGCTGGTCCAGCTCCTGACACCTTGGCTGATCGGCTTCGCGATGGTGGGATGGTTGGGGGCTGCCCAGACCGAGCAGCTCAACGGCGCGACCCGCTCCGTCTGGTACCAGAACTCGGCGTTCATCTGGATCCCGCTGACCCTGATCTGTGCCGTCCTGGCATGGATACTGCTCAAGTCGGTTCCGATCAAGGCCAACATCAAGCAGCAGTTCGACATCTTCAGCAACCCCGACACCTGGTGGATGACGTACCTGTACATCATGACCTTCGGCACCTTCTCGGGCCTGTCTGCGCTGTTCGGACTGCTGATGAAGAACCTGTACGGTCTCGGCAACCCGGCCCTGGTGGCCGCGATCGAAGCCGGCACGCTGCCCGGCTACTCGATCCCCGACCCGGCCGCGTATGCCTTCCTCGGCCCCCTCGTCGGCGCGGGCGCCCGCGTGCTGTTCGCCCCCCTCACCGACAAGATGGGAGGCGCGATCTGGACGCTGATCTCCGGAATCGGCATGGCCATCTCGATCGCCTTCACCACACTGGGGCTCGTCCCCGACCTGTCCTCGACCGACTCCGTCAACCGAGGCTTCACGATCTACCTGTGGGGCATGCTGGCAATCTTCCTGTTCTCCGGAATCGGGAACGCCTCGACGTTCAAGCAGATGCCGATGATCTTCGAGCCTCGCCAGGCCGGCGGCGTGATCGGCTGGACGGCGGCCACCGCTGCCTTCGGGCCCTTCATGTTCGGCGTCGCCCTGACCCTCGGCGTCGCCCTGCACTCCACCCTCGGTGCCGTCGCGTTCTACTTCCTCGGCGTGGCCTTCGCCATCGGTGGCGTGATCATCACGTGGCAGCGCTACGCCCGCAAGGGTGCTCCAAAGCCCAGCTGAGGAACCTGGGTGGTGAACCCGCGTGAACAGCATCGCGCGGGTTCACCACCAGATGAGGTAGGCTGCGACAGTTGGCCCCGTAGCTCAGGGGATAGAGCACCGCTCTCCTAAAGCGGGTGTCGTTGGTTCGAATCCAACCGGGGTCGCCAGTGAAGCGCCTAGTCAGACACGACTAGGCGCTTCTTTCTTCCGGGACGGACATCACGTTAGTCCGCAAAAAGTCCGCAGAAGCCCCAGAACGTACCGCGTCCAGCCGACGAGAAACCTCGTCCAAGTCCTCGTCGAACAGATCCGCGTACACGTCCAAAGTCGTGCTGGGCTTGTCGTGGCCAAGCATCCGCTGAACCGCCAGCACGCTGGCACCCGCCTGCACGGCCAGCGACGCCGCCGTATGCCGCAATTCATGCGGCGTCAGCGGCCCGACCCCAGCTGCTTCAACAGCCCTATCGAACCAATCCCGTCGGGCATTGCGGTAGGACAGCACCCCGCCACGCGCGGCGGTGAACACAAGATCCTCCGGGCCCTTCCCGGCAAGCCGTTCTGCCAGGGCATCATCGAGGAAAGGCGGATACGGGACACTGCGCCGCTCCCGATCCTTCGGGCTTCCCCAGGTCGCTACGCCATTGACATCCGTCACCGACTCCTCGATCAACAACCTCCGACGGCTTTGATCCACGCGCGACACCCGAACGGCCGCCATCTCACCCCACCGCAATCCCGTGTAGGCAAGCGTCAGCACCACGTCCCCACAGCTCCCAGCAGCAGCCGCCAGCCGCTCGACTTCGCAGGCACGGAGGTATTGGCGAGGTTTGATGTTCTGTCGCGGCAACACGACCCCGCCCGCAGGGTTCACCGCCAAGCGTTTCGCCCGGACGGCGTAGTCCAAGATCCCCGATAGAACTCCGACTATCTTCCGCACCGATCCCCCAGACAGCGTGATCGAAGCAACCCACTCCTGGATAGTCTCGTGCCTGATGTCGCAGAGCCTCCGCTTCCCCCAACGAGGCAGGATGTGACGTTGCACGATTGATTCGTTACGCGCTCGCGTAGACGGGGTCCAGTCCGAATGAGCCGCCAACCACGCCGGGACCAGCTCCTCCAACTTGGTTTTCGCTGCCGACGGGTGCACGTATGTTCCCATCCTCTGCGACGCCCCGATTTCATCAAGCCACTGCTTCGCATCCACCTTGCGCTTGAAGTGCTTGGCGTGCTCCTTGCCGTCCTCATCGCGGTATCGGGCACGCCACCGCCCGTCCGGTCGCTGGGCGATACTAGACAACCAAGAAGCCCTTCTCCCGGGCCTTGCGAATCCAGCGATACGCTGTCGCTTGCGTCAACCCCAGGCCCGCCGCAACCTCGACTGCCGGTGAGTTGCCGACCAGAAGCGCTACCGCACTGAGGTCCGCCACTCGCTGGAGGTTTTCATCCGTTGGACCCGCAGCACGGATGGCCGCCCGTTCTTCATCGTCCAAGTCATAGACGGTGCGCCCGAAGCTCATTGCGTACCCACCCGGGCGCTTCTCAAACCTGTTGAGAGACCACCGCACTGCTCTAGCCACGAGCTTCCCTAGAGGAAGGTGTCGCATCTGTTTCGACGTGACTTGGCGTCCCTCAGCGGCGATAGCCGTCAGCTTGGTGATGCCAAGTCCGTCGCCGACCTTCCCCACAGACAGTTCCACTTCTTTTAAGCCGTCCGCGCCCGGCAGTTCTACTTCTTCTAGCTCATCCGCGCCCTCATCCGGCGTCAGGCGGATGACGAACGGAACGGGCAAGGCGTAGCGCTGCCCTACCTCGACGTGTTCTGCACTCAGACCAAGGTCCGTCTCGACTCTCATTCGCACGCCCCTAGCGTAACTAGCGCAGCAGGCAGCTGCAAACGTTGACACGGTTTGCAGCTGTGCTACCCTCGAAGCCGTGATGCAAATCGCGTCACGATTTTGATCACAGAGAGGGACCTCTGATGGAAAAACTGCTGACCACGAAGCAGGTCGCCGAACGGTTGGGCGTCGGAGAATCCACGCTGCGCTACTGGCGGCACACCGGTCGAGGACCACGGTCGTTCACCCTCGGGGCACGGAAGGTCGCCTACAAGGAGAAAGACCTCAACGCCTGGCTGGAGAAGCAGTACACGGGAGAGGAGGCCTGAACATGGCCTACACGAAGAAAAATGCCCCCACCAAGCGGCAACTTGGTGAGGGACGGAAAGATCAGTTCGACCTTGACACGCCGAACAATACCATGCATCGACGAAACCGGACAGGTCAGCCGTCACTGCAAGACCACCGACATGGCGCTCCCGCCAACCACACCGGCCGCCGGTCCCCTTCAAGGCCTGAAAACGGCTGCCAGTCAGCTGCCTCCCCATCTGACAGGCGGGCAGCATCGATGCCGAACCGGGATGTTGCGAAAGCCGCGCATCTGTTGACCCAGCAAACCGGGTTCCTGGAGAACTTCCAGCGGCGACTGATCCAAGACGCATGCCAGGAAGCCCGCGCCGACTACTGGGAACGGCGCGCCGAGTACTTTGAGTGGGCACGCCCCAAGCCCGGAGACCGCACCGGACGGGCCACGCCAGAGCAGATCGCGGAACAGGATCGTCGGATGGCATCCGTGGCCGTGGCATGCCGCCAGCGGGCCCAGCTGATCAGAGCGGGGGCCTTCGACGATGAGTGAACTCACCGAGCAGGGGTACACGCTGCCGCGTACCCCTGCCGGGGAAGTGATTCCCCTCCACACCCCCGGTGGGGTCAGGCTGACTGACCCCAGCCCAAACGATGGGGTAGATCCGACCCACCCCACCGTGGAGCCGACAGCGCCATCCCGGGAACTGAAGGTCACCTGGGCTGACCGGATCGAACCCGAACCCGTGGACTGGGCATGGCAGGACAACGGGCAGGGACGCATCCCCGCCGGGGCGTTGTGCATCGCCGCCGGCCGAGAAGGAACCGGCAAGTCATCATTCGGGATATGGCAGGCCGCGCAGATCACTCGCGGCACCCTCCCGGGCATCTTCTACGGCCAGCCACGGAACGTGTTCTACGTCGCCGTGGAAGATTCATGGGCCCACACCCTCGTACCCCGCCTCATCGCCGCCGGGGCCGACCTGTCACGTATCGGCCGCCTCGACGCCATCGAAGACGAGGGCCGGGAAAGCATTCTCTGTCTGCCCACCGACCTGAGCCTGCTGGAACAAGCCATCATCGACGAGGATGTCGCCCTGGTGATCCTCGACCCGCTGCTGAGTCTTTTCGGAAAAGGACTCGACTCCCACCGAGAACAAGACACCCGCCGCGCCCTCGACCCCTTGGCCAAGATCGCCGACCGTACCGGCGCGGTGATCCTGGGCATAGCACACCTCAACAAAAGCGCCGGCGGGGATGCCGCAACCCGTATCACCGGGTCGGGGGCTTTCAAGAACGTGCCGCGTGCCGTGTTCGGGTTCGCGAAGGACGACGACGGCAGGGTCATGACCCAGGTCAAGAACAGCCTCGGTCTGGACGGGTTGCCCAGTCTCGCCTACAACATCGAAACCGCCATGGTCCCCACACCCTCAGGGACAGCAGAGACGGGACGGTTCGTGTTCTGTGGCGAGTCCGACAGGACCGTGGACGACATGCTTCGGGATGCCAACAGCGGTGAAGACCACAGCGAACGAAACGACGCCGCCGCGTGGATGACCGACTACCTCACCCAGCAAGGCGGAACCGCCCCCTCCAAGGAGGTCATCGCAGCCGGGAAGGAAGCAGGCTATTCCCTATCCACCTTGAAACGCGCACGAACCAAAGCTGGGATCATCACAGCCAGCAGCGGCTTCCCCCGCACCACCAGCTGGTCCCTGCCATCAGTCAGCTCATCAGTCAGCTCAGTTAGCTCAGGTTCAGAAGGTGAGCTAACTGAGCTGACTCCCCCGCGCACCAGCTGCCAAGTCTGCGGTGAGCCCCTCATCCCCAGCGACGGAGCCACCACACACCCCACCTGCCAACCCCACGGAGCGACATCATGACCCTCCTACGCCCCTGCCTCCAATGCGGCGAACCCACCACCGGCACCCACTGCCCACAACACCAACCCACCACAACCCCCAAACCCTCCAGCACCCGCCGCGGCTACGACACCACATGGCGGAAACTCTCCGAACGACTCCGCACCGCCCAACCCTGGTGCAGCGACTGCGGAACCACCCAAGACCTCACCCTCGACCACACACCCCAAGCCTGGCAACGCCGAGCAGCAGGCAAACCCATCCGACCCCAAGACGTCGAAGTCGTCTGCCGAACCTGCAACGCCAAACGTGGAGCAGCCAGGGGGGACACCCCCAAAACCCGCCCCACCGACCCTCAGGCCAAGGCAGAGTTTCGGTCTCTGTTGGGGGTGGGATCGTGAAGGGAGGGCCGAAAGCCCCGGTGGTTGCGGCCCCTATCGACTGGGGCCAGTACGGGCGCCCCGGGTGGCGTCGGGTGCAGGCGTTCGCGTCGGAGTACCTGAAGGTTCCGAAGGGAACTGGCGCCTTGGGTGCGTTCCGGTTGCGGAACTGGCAGCTGGAGATCGTCAAGGGCCTGTATCCGCTGCGGGGGAAGCGTCCCCGGCAGGGGCTACTCAGTCTGCCTCGTGGCAATGGGAAGACGGGCTTGGCGTCGGTGCTGGCGGCGTATGCGTTGCTGGCTGACGGCGTTGAGGGCGCGCAGGTGCTGATCGTGGCTTCGGATGAACGACAGGCGGGTCACACCTTTCGGAATGTGGCTCGGATGCTGGAGCTCGACGAGCGGCTGGCGGAGCGCACTCAGATCTACAAGGACCGGATCGTGTCTCCTCACAATGGTGGGGAGTTGCGGGCTCTGCCTGCTGATCCGGGGGCGTTGCAGGGCTGGGATCCGTCGCTGATGATCGTTGATGAACTGCACGTGGTGACCGAAGCGGTGTGGGAGGCCGTCGTGTCTGCCAGCGGTAAGCGGGATTCCAGTTTGACGTTGGCGATTTCCACTCCGGCGGAATCCGTGGATTCGGTGATGTGGAAGCTGGTTCAGTATGGCCGTTCCGGGGAGGATCCGTCGTTCTTCTTCCGGGAGTATGCGGCACCGGATGGCTGTGCCATTGATGATCGCAAGGCGTGGCGGATCGCGAATCCGGCGTTGGGTGACTTCCTGCATGAGGACGCCTTGGTCTCGACGCTGAAGACGATCCGAGAGCCGGCGTTCCGCAGGTACCGGCTGGGACAGTGGGTTGGCCAGTCGGATACGTGGCTGCCGTTCGGGGCTTGGGACGAGTGTGCCGACCCGGGTCGGGAAGTGCCCGACGGGACACGTGTGGTGCTGGCGTTCGACGGGTCGGCTTCCGGGGATTCGACGGCCCTGGTGGGCGCCACCGTCGAGAAGAACCCGCACCTGTTCAAGGTTGGGTTGTGGGAGAACCCGGGGGATCGTGGCTGGCGGGTGCCGCGCAGCGACGTGGACTTGGCGGTTGATGCCGCTTTCGGTCGCTGGGATGTTGCGGAGCTGGCCGCTGACCCGTGGGGGTGGCGTTCCGAACTGGAGGCCTGGGCGAAGCGGTACGGGCCGCGTCGGGTCGTTGAGTGGAACACCGCCTACGCCAAACGCATGGCTCCAGCAACGGATCGGCTCTATCAGGCCGTCATCGAACACAAGATCACCCACGACGGCGATGCCCGGCTCGCCGCCCACGTCGCCCACTGTGTTGCGAAGTCAACGCCGATGGGTGACCTCGTTTCCAAGGACAAGCGCATGTCATCGCGGAAGATCGACGCGGCCGTGGCCGCCATCGTCGCGAACGACCGGGCAGCGCACCACGCGGGCAAGACCCGCAGAAAGGCAGCAGCATTCCGATGAACCTGATTCATCTTCTGAACAGCAAACTCGACAAGACCCGTCCGGAGTTGGCCCGGCTGGACGAGTACTGGACCGGCACCCAGCCGGCCAGTTTCCTGGCGCCGAAATCGAAGGAGGCCCTAGGGAACGCCTTCCGTCACCTGGCCGTGAACTTTCCCCGTATGGTGGTTGAGGCCTTGGCCGAGCGATTGGAGGTCACCGGCTTCAAGGTGGACGGGGAAGTGAACCTCGATCTGTGGCGTGACTGGCGACGTAACGGCATGCTGGAGACCGCGCAGCAGGCCCACACCGACGCCTTGGTGTACGGCAGAGCGTTCGTGATCGTGTGGGCCCTCGACAAGCGACCGTTGGTGACCGTGGAGACCGCGCAGCAGGTCGCGGTTCTCCGGGACCCGGCCACCCGGCAGGTCATTGCTGCTTTGAAGCGGTGGCAGGCCGACGGGAAGGGCCACGCGTTCTTGTACGAACCCGACCGGATCACACGTCTGGTGGCCGTCGGGAACGTCGTCGACGATGCCGCCTTCCCCAGCGGCAGTTTCCGAACCGTCGAGACGTTTCCCAATCCCTTCGGGGTCGTGCCGGTGGTTCCCGTGGTCAACCGGGGCCGCCTGCTGGAAGCCGACGGGGTCAGTGAAATGGGTGATGTTCTGGACCTGTCCGACGCGTTGAACAAGCTGATGGCCGACCTGATGGTCACTTCCGAGTACTACGCCCGCCCACGCCGCTGGGCAACGGGCCTGGAGATCGTCGAGGACGACGACGGCAACCCCGTCAAGCCCTTCTCCGCCGCCCTCGACGACATCTGGCAGTCGGAGGCCCCGGAAACCAAGTTCGGCCAGTTCGACGCCGCACGGCTCGACGGCTACACCGACGCGGCCGCGTTGATCACCCAGCAGATCGGAGCCTTGACGGGCCTGCCGCCCCACTACCTGGGGTTGCACGGCGACCAGCCCGCCAGTGCCGACGCCATCCGCTCTTCGGAAGCCTCCCTGGTGGCTCGCTGCCATTCGTTGCAGCGCACCTTCGGAGCGGCCTGGGCGGAAGTGGCCCGGTTGATGCTGGCCGTGCGTACCGGGGCCGACGCGGATACCCAAGACATTGAAACCGTGTGGAAGTCCGCCGAGACCCGCACCCCGGCCCAGCAGGCCGACGCGGCCGCGAAGTTGGTCAACATCGGCATGCCCCTGGAAGTGGCTCTGGCCGACGTGTTCGGAATGTCTCCCTCGGATATTGAACGGGTACGGCAGGCCCGCCGCGGAGCCGCCCTCGACACCGCCGGAGTGGACTTCTTGAAGGTGGAGCTGTGAGCTTCCAAACCATTCTGGGGAAACTCTCCAGCGACACGGAACGGATGCTGGCCCGCATGTGGGCCAGCGCCGAGAGCGGGGACCTCACCCTGGATGAGTTCATCCGTTTGGCTGCGGGCCTGGTCCAAGTCGCCCGCTCGAAAGGCCAGGCAGCTGCGTGGCTGGCTTTCCGGGCGTTCTTGGAAACCCACGTCGGCCAGGTCGTCCCAATCGATGCCTTGGGCAGTGATGACCAGCTCACCCGTCTGGAAGACGCTCTGAGAACCATCACTGATGCTGGAGGGAACACGCTGGCACGGTTGGCCCGGCTTGCACGTAACGAACCCGTCGACGCGGCCACCACTGAATTGAGCAATCGTATGGCCGATTCTCGGGTTTCTGGATGGCGTCGGAAACTCGAACCGGATGCCTGTGAATTGTGCCGTTGGTGGTCACGGGAAGGTCGCGTGTTCCAAACCTCCCACAAGATGCCCCGGCATACCGGCTGCACCTGTCATCAGCAGCCTGTTTTCAACGAGCGAACCAGCAACTTCCAAACCACTCAACAAGCCAACGATGCAGCTAGAAGAACCGCTGCCCAATCGAAAGGGTCAAGATGACCAACACTCTCACCCCGACTGAAACCCCCAACATCGAAGAGGGTTCCATCACTATTCCTGATGAAACCCTCGACGACAAGGGGGGTACGCAAATCGATGCCCCCGGCAAGCAGGGAGGGGAGACAGCTCCGAACCCTGAAGACCAAGACATGTTCCCGCGTGATGTGGTGGAGAAACTCCGCCGCGAGAACGCCGCGGCCCGCACCAAAGCGAAGGACCGCGACGCCCTGGCGCAGCGTCTTCACCGCGTCCTCGTGGAACAGACCGGCCGTCTGGCCGACGCCACCGACCTGCCATTCGACGAAGCCCACCTGGCCGATCCCGACGCCCTCACCGCAGCCATCGATGAACTGCTGACCCGCAAACCGCACCTGGCTGCCAGGACCTTCCACGGGGACATCGGCCAGGGCGCAACCACCGACCCGGCCAGCATCGACCTGGCCGCCATTCTCCGACACAACGCCTGAAAGGAGGTGGAACACCATGGATAATGACGACTACATCATGGCGATGGATGAACTCGCCAAGACCATCGGAGCGATCCAAGGAAAATCGTCCGGATGCCTCTATAGCCTGGGCGGCCTGACGCCCGAGCAGCGCTTGGAGGTCTGCGAGATTCTCATGTTGGGGGCGATTGTTGATGAGCTCGCCGCCCTCCGCCGCGGGGATACGGATTGATCAGACAACCAATTCTGGGCGGGGCGCCCCGAAAGCACCCCGCCCAGAATTGTGCTGCGTTCGAAGCTGGGGGATTCAGTCGCGCCACATGAGCGCACCCTCATTTCAAATGAGGGTCGCGACGTGTGCTGTGGCGCCACTGGCGGCAGGGACCAGTTGGTATCCTTGAACAGGGAGCCAGGCGCACCCCGCGAACACTGTCCCGACCAGGCGTCCGACGGTAACAACCTCCCTCTTCTGTTACTGAAAGGACCATCATGGTCAACTCCCTCAGCACCGCATCCGAGCTGACCCAGGAACAGGTTCAGCGAATCCTCATCCAGCCCCTGACGGACAAATCCGTGTTCCTGGCTGCCGGCCCCCGCATCTTCGACACCAATGGCTCCCAGGTGCGGATCCCGAAGATGGGTGCCGCCACCGACCCGAAATGGCACGGCGAGAACGAACAGATCAGTGAAGTGGACGCCTCCTTCAGTGAAATCACTCTGCTGCCCTCAACCATGAAGTCCGTGAAGGTCATCACCCGGTTCAGCAACGAACTGGCCCGTCAGTCCATCATCGCCCTCGACGCCACCCTCCGGGACCGTCTCGTAACCGATGTTGCGAACAAACTCGACGCCCAATTCCTCGGGAACCAGGGCGACGGGAAGGCCACCCCCAAGGGTCTGTTCGCCTACACCGACGTCCAAACCATCGACGCCTCCGGACCCCTCACCCTCGACCTGCTGCACGACGCCTGGGGCAAAGCCTTGGCAGCGAACGTCAACATGGCCGCCACCCGCTGGCTGATCCTGCCCGGCGACTTCACCAAGCTGCGGAAGATCAAGGACAACGCGAACCGCTACATGTTGCAGCCCGACCCCACCCAGGACGGTGTGTTCCGGCTGCTGGGGGCTCCGGTGACCGTGACCTCCCGCATCCCCGCCGGCTGTGCCGCTCTCGCGGACTTCTCCCAGATCGCGGTAGCCCGCGACACGGCTCCCTCTGTGAAGATCCTGACCGAGCGCTACGCCGACTTCGATCAGCAGGCCATCCGCGTCGTCGCCCGCTACGACGCCGCACCGCTGAACCCGGAAGCCGTCGTCACCCTGACGGGCATCGCCTGATGTCTTGGCTCGACGAACTCGTCACCGAGGTCGGCACGTACCTGGGGGAAACCAACACCACCCCCCAGGTACGTGGCCACGTCGAACAGATGTCCCAGTTCGTGAAGGCCTACACCCGCAGCAATGGTTTCGATCCGGCGAGTGGCCCGAACGTTGAACTCCGGGCTGTGATTGTCACCGCAGCGGCCCGCTCCCTCACCAACCCCGGTGGTCTCACCACAACCGAAACAACCGGTCCTTTCACCCGGACGGTCTACAGCTGGAACGGTTTCAATCTCATGGAGCAAGCTGTCCTCAACCGCTACCGCCGACGCACGGCCTGACCCGACTGGGGGTACTCAGATTGCGAGTACCCCCAGTCCGCAAAAAGTCCGCAACCCAGCGATAAGCCAACGTCGGTCACGGCTCCCCGCCAACGTAACCAACTCAGCAAACCCCCTAGCCAGCTAGCAAAACAAGCGCATATTGACGAGCACAGTAACCCCCAACGAACATCTTGGACGCTCTCCTAAAGCGGGTGTCGTTGGTTCGAATCCAACCGGGGTCGCCAGTGAAACGCCTAGTCAGATGCGACTGGGCGTTTGCTTTTCCACAACTGCTCCCCCTCGGAGTCCGCATCTGTTCCGCATCAGCCAGCACCACCCGTGGAGTTCCTACCTCTCCCGTTTCAGCAGTTCCTCGAAGGGAATGACCTGCTCGAACCCGTCGACGGGACGTCGGCGTTCCGCACCCGTCAGGCAGGAGCGCAACTCCTTCACCGCCTCGTCGATGCGCCGCCGGAGCGCTGCCGCCCCGGGGCCTCCGAAGACCCCGGTGCAGACCGCCCTGCTCCCGGGGAACGGCCGTCCTCACCTCGACCTCGCCCGCCACGGATGTGGCGATCCAGCGATCCGATGTGGTGGCGGTCAGCACCCTGAACACTTGAACGACACCGGATCGCCCCGAAGGCCGTAGCCTCTCCCCGGTGGCACCCAGGGGAGAAGTACTCTTCGTCACGCCGGCCGCGGCCTCGCCCCTTGGCCAATCGAACGAATCGAACGATCAGGCCGGCGCCCAGGCCGCCAGATGGGTTTCCTTCCTACTATCGCCGCGCTTGTCCTTCCTATCGCCGCGCTTGTCCTTCTCGCCCTTGCTGAGAAGCAACCGGTTCTCCGGCATGTTCGGCACCGGATGCCAGTCGCCGTCGTCACCTGTCGAAACGTCGAACCGTTCCCCGGAGCCGATCTCCTGGACGCAGATCTTCCCCGAGGCTTTTCGGCCGGCGAAAACGGAGTTGAATCCGTGGGAGACGCCGTACCCCTGGGCCAGGTCGAAGGCAAGATCATGCACCGAGACCTCCCGGCCGAAATCCACGGGAGCCAGCAGATAGCCTTTCGGAGTGCCCTCGGACCTCCCCGTGGTCCTCATGACCATCACATTCGGCACCCCTTCCACATAGGCCATCTGATACCCCAACTGAGGAGTGTCGTACGCTTCCTTGGCGCCTGGAACTTCGAGGCAACTCGCGGTGGTTTGATCACCGCACAGCAGAAGTTTCACACCTCGTGCCGTACCGCCCCCGGGCAGCGACGATTCCTCGCTTCCCACCTGCACCAGGATGCCCGATCCGTCGGGCCAGGATGGATATTGATAGTCGTTTTTCGTGGTGTCGACCTTCTCGAACCGCCCCTCACCGGAATCCGTCATTCGCGGATTGACCTCGATGTTCAAAATCTTCGGCCCCACGTTGAACTGGTCGGAGTACCGGGTCGTGGATATGGTTGCCAGCACCTCCCCGGTCTTCGCGGAGCGCAACTGCTCGGTGCGCCACTCCCCCGACCGGGCATCGGTTCTGATCCGGAAAACGTCGCCATTCACCTCAAGGGCTCCAGAGCCATTGGATCCAAAGCCATATTCCCCCGAGAATTCTTCCCGCCAGAGTTCCTCCCCCTTGCCGTTCAACCCAAGCAGGTGGCTGGTCGCGGGATTGCCCTTGTCGGAAAGGACGACGACCGCCCCGCCCGCCCAGGAATCGACCAGTCCCGTCCAGACCGCGTCCTCGGCCTTGTCCGACTTCCCGGAGAACTTCGTCACGTTCTCCCGGGTTCCTGCCTCGTCCATGGTGAACACATAGCCCTCGCGATCGACGCAGGCGATCTTGGGAACGTCGGGAAGCGCGTCGCAACTCCACCAGGAGTGGGCATCAAGACTCCATGCCACCTCCCCGGTCTCCGCCGAAATCCCGGCGAGCTTGCCCGTGTCGAGATCGTGGCAATCCGAGACCCAGATCACCCAGATGTCACCGATCACCAGCGGCCCCTTGTGCAGTGGCCCCGTGATCAAGGCATTGCTCCTTTCGCCCGTCAATGGCGGATCATAGGGATTCTTCGCGAGGCAGAGGCCCGGTTCCTTGAGGTCGGGGAAAGCCGCCGTGACATCGAGCTCCCACAGTTTCTTCGCTCCGTTCCTGAAGCTGCTCCCCGAGTCCTGGACCGGTTTGAAGCTCGGGACCGCGGAGGGTGTTGGAAGCGTCGCCGCGGAGGATTCCGTCGACGAGGACGAGCCCACATGGTCAAGCAGACGCGGCACGAGCAGCCCCGCCGCCGCAGCGACGGCAACCACCACGAGGACGACAACACCCCGTCCCGGACGCCAGCCACGCATCACCCGGGCCCGTTGACCATCGCCTTCCCGGGACCGCTCGGGACCCTCACCAGGTTTCTCCTCACTCATGATTCTTCCTCTCGATCGATGACGAGCACCGGTGACTCACCGCCCGCACATCCCTTTGTTCCACCGTTCGTGAAACGATCACCAGATCCCACCGGCGAGCCGTTCTGCCCCATGATTTCCGGCAAAATTCGTGTTCCAGTACTCCACGAAATGGTCGGTTGCCCTCATGGCCGAGATGCCTCGCAGATCGGCCATCACGGTTTCTCCCAGAAAGATTGATCCCGTCTCGTCCGCAGAACAGCCCTTGGAGAACAGGCGCCACCCAAGTTCAGCGTGACCATTGGCCGCCACGACGGACCACCCCAGCGCGTTCATCAACCGATTTCGCAGTTTCAATCCATCCGGGATCTGATCGACGGGCGCCGCTTCGATGGCGGCAAAGAGTTCGGTCCGCCTCATTCCAGCATCCCGCATCTTTTCAATCCGCCTCCGGTAGATCTCGGAATCGGAAGAATGTTTGAGCTCCTCGCAGTCGCTGATCTTGTGAGAAGTCTCGAAATAGTCGATTGCATCGGAGGATCCGGATCGAATCAGCTGTTCCAGATAGCGCAATTGTCCTTCAGCAGTCGCTTCCGGCCGCTTGATCCCGAAGGCCCCTTCCCGGGGTTGCAGTCCATTCCGTGCGGCGAACCAGACGGATCCCAGGCGTCGCTGCTCCAGTAGACGCCCCTCAGGATCTTTCTTCGCGATCGTTCCCGGGGAGTGGGAGATCCCAAACGTTGTTCCGTCCGCCGTGACACCTTCGAATCGGAGATCGATTCCCTGCTTCAGGACGGGCTTCTCCGCGACATACCGCGTACCGTCAATGTTGGCCACCAGGGTTTTCGCACTTCCCAGATCACTGCCGCAGACCAGAACCCAGCCGCCATCGAACTCCCCCCATGCCAGGTCCTTCTGCCCGTCCGGGCAGGATTCGACCTGCGTGGGGCGCGCAGGCGTTTCACCGGACAAGGCCCACGGCCGCAGTTCCTCCGAAGGCCCCCAAGCGGACAGCGTGTTCACTTTCTCGGCATATTCGCTGGGGTCCGCCGCCCTGCCCAGCAGCAGCCGGTTCTCCGGCATCCGCGGTATGGGTCGCCAACCCTCGGACGCCTGCATCCCGAGTTCCGCCCCCGTGCCTTGGTCAGTGACCACCAGCTCCCCCGTTTCACGGTTACCAACCGAGATGGAATTGAAACCGTCGGAGACTCCCCAGGACTTGCCCTGATCCTGCAGCACCTGGACGTGCGCTGGCGCCTTGCTGAAGTCCAAGGGCATCACCGCGTAGGTGCGCATGACGGGAGACCTGTTGCTGTTGTCCTTATGGGGTCTTATCAAGACGTTGGACACGCCGTCAATGTTCACCAGAGAAAAACCCATGCCTCTCCTCAGGAGCACATCACCTCCCCATTTCTCATTCAATCCGGGAACGGCCAAGCAGCTGCTCGTGGTTTGGTCCCTGCAAACCTGAGGTCCTTCCTCGCTGGCGCGCACCAGGATTCCCGTTCCATCGGGTCTCGAAACATATTCATATTCCCGACTCTCGGAGTTCATCACCTCGAATCGTCCCTCACCGGATTCCGTAAGCTCGATTCCCCCGCTGGATCGCAAGAGCTTGGGACCGAGGAGGCTGATTCCCGAGCGACTGGCTGCCAGAACCTGCCCGGTCGAGGCCGACAGGACCTGGGTGTTACCTCCTTCCGCAGTCGAACGGACCAAAAAGGCATCTCCGGCGATCTCCAGGGACCCATTGTTCTCCCCAGCAATCTCTTCCTTCCAGGCCAACGCGCCGGAGGCGTCGAGTCCGAAGAGATGAGTCATTTCCCCGCCATAGGCAGCGGCCTGCACCACCAGCCCTCCTACCCACGCATCCACTTCGACGTGATATCCAGAACCACTTGCGCCTTCTTTCGCCGGCAGGGTTGCGATGTCTGTGCGGTTTCCGGACTCGCTCACCATGAAAACCGCCCCGGAGTGCTCTGCGCAGACCAAGGCTGGGACGGTGGGCAACACGTCACAATCCCCGTTTCTGTTGCTCGCCATTCTCCACAAGACCTCACCTGTTGCGGCAGATATGCCGACGAGCAATTTCGTGGTTTTGTTCTCTCCCTCGTCCGAGACCAGGACCACCCAGGTGTTCCCAACCACCAGCGGCCCTTGGGAGAAGGAATTCAGTTGAAAGCCCGCGTTTTCATCAAGTCTGATTCTCGGATTCTTCAGATCGGGAAGGGCCGCCCGCAGATCCAGCTCCCACAGCTTCGCAATCCCGGATTTGAAATTGCTCTCCGGTTCCGGCGCCGGTGCAGGACTCGGCGCCGGTGACGGGGTGGGGAGGGCCACTGGTTCCTGGGAACTGGATATCGGCGGTATCGGTGGGATGGTGTCCTCGGCATGAGGTTCGGGTTCATCCTTGGGTAGGAGCCAGGGAACCACCAGCACAACGGCGATCAGAACGGACACCGCCACAACCAGGGGGAGTATCCGCCCCAAGAGGCGGTTGGATGCGCGCCTCCTGGGAGGTTCGCTCCCTTCTGGAGAGGTGGGAAGAGAAGCAGACTCATCTGTCATCGATTCACTCCAAAACTGGAAACTGCCATTCCGAGCCAACGGGTCTCACCATCAGCAGCTCCCCGGTAGCGCCTACCGGAATGTTCCGTTCTCGCAGCACCACTCATGGTTTCCGTTTCCCGGTGCATCGCCCAGTCCATCAGATCACCTCACGCCCGGCCCGGGCCGGCTCGTTCTCGGTCTCCAAGGCCCGCCGCAGATATCGTCCAGTCCACGGATTCACCAGATCTCTCCTTCAAGTTTGACCACCCGATATCGCGGAACCATGTGGGTGTTCCAGTATTCCTTGAATTGATTCATGCAAATTTTCGCGGAGATCACCTCAAGACTGATCATCATGTACACCACGGTGGCCTGCCAGTTCGTCCACTGTTCACACTTTCCTTCACGCATGGCCTGCGTCATGTCGGCCCGGGCGTCGAAAGCGGTGGCGGAGTAAGCAAGCCCCTGACGTATTCGGTTCACGAGTTCCACCCCTCCGTCAATCCTGTCCACCACGACCTCCTCGACCCTCGTGATCATTTGGGCCCGGGTCCGCGACAGCTCTCGAAGTTTCGCCACCATCGCCTCATCGCCGGATATGCTCGTCCCGGAGCACCGTTCCAGCGAAGTGCCAACATAGCTATCAGCATTCGAAGAAGTTTTTTCAAACTGAAGAATCTCGATGAGGCGACGGAGCTGTTCACCGGCCGGTTCAGACGTCTCATCGACGGAAATCACCTTGTTCCGCGCCGCGTACCACGAGGTTTTCAGGCGGCGTTGTTCCAGCAATTCTCCTGCGGCATTCTTTCGACTCAACATTCTCGATGAGATATGCAGCACATATTCCTCACCATCAGAGAAGCCACCGTAGAAACGAAGACTCCCTTCCGCCCGAGCAAGTTTTGGATCCGGTATCTCACGCCTTTGACCATCTATGTTGATCACCATGGACTTCGGGGACAGCAACGTGGTTCCACAGACCAGCGCCCACCCGCCATCGAATTCCGCCCAGGCCAAGTCGGCCTGCCCTTCGCCGCAGGATTCAATCTTTTCCAAACGCTCCTGCTGCTCCCCGGAGAAACTCCAAGGCTGGACCTTCTTCGCGGGCCCCCAGGCCGAGAACGCGGTTTGGCCATCGTTGCTCCCATCCCGCGATTTGGCCGCGGCCTTGGCCAGCAGCAGGCGATCCGCCGGCATCTTCTCAATGGGATACCAGCCTTCGGCCACCTGGTGTCCGATCTCCGCCCCGGTCCCGAGGTCCGTGATCTGCAACTCATTATTTTCATCGGAGCTCACCATGATCGAGTTCTTTCCCTGAGAGATCCCGAATCTCGCAATTGCATTACGGGTGATCTCACTGGTTCTCACCGGTTTGTCCTGATCCAGCGGAATCAGCGTGTAACGCTGAGTCATGGCGCCGCCTTTTTCTGCACCCTGCTGCAGGAACAGCCTGGTCACATACGGGGTGTCGTTGATCTTCACCGGGAGAAGATCAGCGCCCCAGCCCGGGAATTTGTCATCGACATCGAACCGGTATGGTAGCCTCCGGCAGCTGGCGGTGGTGAGGTCATCACACATATCGGGGAGCGCCTCTGGTTCCCGGGGAATTCTGTAAAGCATTTCTCGATCTTCTGTTTCCAGATATCTCAGATTCGACGCCAACTGCTCAGAAACCACTTCGAACTGGCCTTTCCCGGCCTCGGTGAGGATCAGGTCATTCGCTCCGGGCGTTTTGCGCGAGTAACTATCTTCCTTGGGATAGAGAATTTTGGGGCCGACGTGTTCTATGTTGGACTGATTCGTCGCCAGGACAGTGCCGTTCCGGGCGGAGCGGACCTCACCTTTCCGGGAAGAGGAAAAATTCTCGAGGTTGATCACGAATGCCTCTCCTTGAGCTGACAAGGAGGTAGAATCAGCTCGGTACCATCGCTCCGTATCTACGATATTGTCCTGCCAGGTTTTGTTTCCCTTCTGGTCCATGCCCACCAAGTGGACCGTCTTGGACTCAGTTATCGTGACGACCGCCCCCTCTCGCCAGACGTCAATGCTGACGTCCCTGACCCTCTCGGAGGCCACCGTGGCGACCTCGGAGCGTTTTCCCTCCTGGTCCACCGTGAAAATGACCCCCTTATCGTCAACGCAACCCAGAATCGAATCCGCGGGAAGCGGGGTGCACCTGCCACCGGGAATGGGAAGTCGCCAGAGGACCTCTCCCGTTTCTGCGCCGAAACCGACGAGAAAGCGATTCTTGTGTGAGTCCTTCACCGGGATGACCCACACATTCCCGAGCACCATCGGCCCCACCGGCTCATTGATTGAGGGACCATCCGCCAGTTGCGCTCGCGGTTCATCGAGGTCCGGAAGTTGTTGCGCGATGTCTACTTCCCAGAGTTTTTCGACGCCGTTGAAGTAGCTTTCCTCCGACTGTTCGGGGGACTCCGCGCTGGACGTGGGCGTGGGAGACGGTGAGGAGACATCTGGAATCGCGTTGGATTCCGTGGAGATCCTGAACGGGAGCGTCGCGGGCCCGGTTTCCTCTCGCTCCTGCTGCGCCAGCCTTGTAATCACGAATCCGGCTGCCACGGCAACGGCCAGTATCACCACCACTGTGATCAGTACATGCCATTTTGAAACGCGAGCCGTCTCCGCTTCTCTCGCTCGTCCGTTCTCCTCGGATTCACTCATGCCGCCACTCCATCAAATGCTCGAAGAAAACCACTACAAGAGATCGTTTCATATTTTGCTGCTATCCGGGTCACATCGCCCTCATAGACATTGAGAACAAACGACCAGCACGTCCCGACGAACAAGCTTTAGAGCACACTGAGTTTCGCTCGGGGATTTCCTACCACCCACGCACATCCCATTCCGGAACCGATGCGCCAGATTTTCTATCTGAATCGGAATCGGCATTCTACACTCGCCCAAGCGGCTCAGCTTGCTCCATTCCCAAGGCCTTTCATCGGAATACGACGGACAACAAGAGGATACAACCCCAAGGGGTCATATCCTCTGCGTTAGGTCTGGTGATCGCCCGGGGAGGCCCGTTATCCCGTGTCGTATTTCCTCGGCGGGGCCGGGAGCACCAGCGGCGTACCCGTCACGGGGTCAGGGGTCACCGAGACCTCAAGTCCGAATACCTGCCCCACAGTCTCTGTGGTCATCACTTCGGAGGGTTTTCCCTGCATCAGGATCTGCCCGTCACGCATGGCAATGATCCGGTCCGCGTAGCGGCAGGCCTGGTTGAGGTCGTGCAGCACGGCCACCACGGTGGTGCCGAGCACCTGGTTGAGCTCCCGGCACAGCTCCAGGACCTCCACCTGGTGGGCCAGGTCCAGGAACGTGGTGGGCTCGTCGAGGAGCAGCACACGCGTCTGCTGCGCCAGCGCCATAGCGATCCACACCCGCTGCCGCTGCCCACCGGACAACTCCGCGACACGCCGCCCGGCCAGTGCGCTGACGTTGGTGCGTTCCATGGCGATGCTGACCTGCTCGTCGTCCTCGTCGGACCACTGGTGCAGCAGGCTCTGGTACGGGTACCGGCCACGACTGACCAGTTCGTGGACGGTGATGCCCTCGGGGGCCATCGACGACTGCGCCAGAAAGCCTACTTCCCGCGCGAAGGCCTTGGGGCGCATCCCGGCGATCTCCCTGCCGTCGAGCAGGACGGTTCCCGAACGCGGCGGCAACACCTTGCTCAACGACCTCAGCAGGGTGGACTTGCCGCAGGCGTTCGGCCCGACAATCACGGCGAACGACCCCGTCTCGATGGCAACGTCAAGGCCCGCAACGACATCGTCGCCACCGGCGTATCCCAGATGGAGGTCCCGGCCCTCCAGCACGAAGGGCCGGGTGCCGTTCCCGCTCAACCCTGGATGGCCTTGACGATCTGGTCGCGGACGACACGCGCCGCGGTCGGCCCGGCGTTCAGGAAGAACGGGTCGTCATCGACCTTCACGGCGTGCCCTGCGGTCACGGCCTTCAACGAACCCCAGAGCGCCTGCCCGGTGAGTTCCTCGTCCTTGCCGCCCTGCACCCCGTAGAACAGCCAGTCCCCGTCGGCCTGGTCGAGGGCCTCGGAGGACAGCTCCTGGGAGACGCCGTCGGTGAACTGCTGGGTGTCGGGGCGTTGCAGCCCCATGTCGGCGACGACGGATCCGGCGAACGATGCCGGGCCGAAGACGCGGAGTTTCTCTCCATTCTTGCGCAGCAGCGAGATTGTTCCGGCGGAGCTCAGTGCGGAACCGGCCTCGGCAGCCTCCGTCTTGAACATGTCCAGCAGGGAGCGGGCCGCCTCCCGTTTGCCAAGGGCGTCGGCCAACAGCAGGAAGTCGATCTTCCAGAACTGACCCGTGCCGCGGGTCACCACGGTGGGTGCGATGGCGGTCAGGTTCTTGTACAGGGTGTCGGCGTCGTCCTTGCCAGCTTTGTTGGTGAGGATCAGGTCGGGTTTGAGTGCCCCGATGGCCTCGATGTCCGGTTCGTTTCGGGACCCGACCTTAGTGATGGCCTCGATGGCGGAGGCCTGGTCGGGGTAAGCGTCCTTCAGGTACTGGGCGACGGGTCCCTCAGCCCCGGACGCGGTGGTGGAGCCCATCGGGCACATGCCGAGGGTCAGCATGGCATCGGCCTGCCCCGTGGAGATGACGACCACCTTGGTGGGGGCGGCGTTGATCGTCGTCTCACCCTGCTGGTGAACGACGGTGCGCGGGAAGACACCATCGGCCTGCCCTGACCCCATTCCGCTGTCCAGCTCGCTGGGGACGGCGGTGTTCTCCTGGATACCCTTGGAGGAGGCGGATGCACCAGAGGAGGCGTCCTGCGAAGCGGACTTGGAGGAACAGGCCGCGAGTACCGCTAGGGCGGAGACCGCCCCGCCCGTCAGGATTGTGCGGCGGGAAACGGAGTGGCGCTGGGGACGCACGACTCGGAAAGTAGTCATGGAAGCAAGGCTAACCTTAATATCGTGACAAAAACCAGCATGTCTCGCAGTTTGTTGCGATCCTCGGCCCCACAAGGTTCTGCGCACCATGCGATTCACCACTGATCCAACCGATGCACCGGCACGGAAACATCGCCCCCGTTCCACCTTCACACGGAGCCTGGCTCCTCCATTGCTGGCGACCCTGGTCCTCCTCGTGCTGATCACCGAGAGCCTCGCTCTGGGATCACGGGCCCTTGGCCCGGAAGAGGTCTGGCAAGGGCTCTTGGCGCACGACAACTCGGTAGCCAGCAAGGTGGTGTGGGAGCTTCGCATCCACCGCACCGTTCTCGCGATCGTGGTGGGGGCCTCACTCGCGGTGGCCGGCGTCGTCATGCAGGCCCTCACCCGCAATCCCTTGGCGGAGCCCGGCATCCTGGGGGTAAACGCGGGCGCCTCCTTCGCGGTGGTAGCGGCCATCGGGGGGCTTGGGTTCACATCGGTGAACCAGTATCTGCCGTTCGCGTTCGCCGGTGCGGCGGCGGCCGCGGTGCTCGTGCACGTGATGTCGCGGCGTTCGGCCGAGGCCGGCCCCGCCCGCCTCGTGCTGGCCGGTGTCGCGCTGGGTGCCAGTCTCTCGTCGATCACCGGCACCATCACGATGTACAACAGCAAGATCTTCGACTCGTACCGATTCTGGGTGGTGGGTTCGCTCGAGAACCGGAAACTGGAGGTCCTGCTCTGGGTGGCCCCGTTCCTGGCGGTCGGCCTGGTCCTGGCACTGGCATCCGCGCACAGCCTCAACGCGCTGGCCCTCGGCGACGAACAGGCTACGGCGCTCGGGGTGAACCTCGCGGTGGTGCGGGGCGGGGCGTTCCTTGCTCTCACCCTGCTGTGCGGGGCAGCCACGGCCGCCGTCGGCCCGATCTCCTTCATCGGCCTGGTCATTCCCCACGTGGCCCGTCTGCTGGTGGGAGCCGACCAACGACGTCTGCTGGCGTGGTCGGTCGCGGCGGGGGCGGGGCTCCTGCTGGCGGCTGACGTGATGGGGCGGCTCCTGGTCCGCCCCACCGAGCTGGAGGCCGGGATCGTGACCGCCTTCATCGGCGCACCCGTGCTGCTGGTACTGGCCGTGACGAACCGGACCATCAGGAGAGGCGCATGATCCCGGAAACGGTTCACACCCTGGGAACCCCCGCCGGCCATCGCCGGATCTCCTTCGGGCCCCGGTCACGCTTCAGTTTTCTGATGCACCGGCGGTCACTGGTGGTGGTCGGTATCGCGTTGCTGGTCATCCTGGTGGGTTCGGTGGCGTCGCTGACGACGGGGACCTACCCGGTATCCCTCGACATGCTCCTGGAGGTGTTCCAGGGCAGGGGTGAGGATCTGGCTCCCTTCATCGTTCTCGAACAGCGGCTGCCGCGGGTTACGGGCGCGATCGTCATCGGCGGCATGCTCGGGATGTCTGGCGCGATCTTCCAGAGCGTCTCCCGCAACCCGCTGGGCAGCCCCGACATCGTCGGCTTCACGCGAGGCGCGACGACGGGTGGCCTGTTGGCGATCCTGGTGTTCGCCTCCTCCAGCACCCTGATCACCGGAGCGGGTGCAATCATCGGAGGAGCAGCCACGGCAGCGGTGGTCGTGCTGCTGACCATGCGGCGCGGGGTCGGTGGGGACACCCTCGTGCTGACCGGTATCGCTCTGGGGCAGATGCTCGCATCCCTCAACGACTACCTGCTGGCCGCGACCGACATCGAGTCGGCCGAGGCGGCCAAGACCTGGCAGCACGGCAGCCTCAACGGCATCACCTGGGCAACCGTCACCCCCCTGCTGGTCATCGCGGTCCTGCTGCTCCCGGTCGGGATGTGGCTGGCCGGGCCCGGCAGGATCCTCGAGATGGGTGACGACGCAGCCTCGGGGCTCGGTCTCAGGGTCCGCCGGACCCGCTCCGCGATGATCGGCTACGGCGTGGTCCTGGCCGCGGTGTGCGTGGCCGCAGCGGGCCCGATCGGTTTCCTGGCCCTGGCCGCTCCCCAGCTGGCGGGTCGATTGTCCCACTCAGCGGGGATCAATCTCCTGCCGACATTCACGGTGGGCGCGGCCCTGCTGGTCCTGGCCGACTTCACCGCGGGGCGGCTGCTCAGTCCCTTCCAGATCCCTGTCGGACTGATCAGCTCGGCCCTCGGCGGGCTTTACCTGATGTGGCTGCTGGGTATGGGGGGCCGACGTCGCGCGTGAAAGGTTCCGGGACAACGATCACCCACTTCTCGTGCTCGTTGCCTGCCCTCGCTCCATGCCGGGAAGGGCTTGCCACCGGGCGGAGGTGGCCGATACTGTTTTTCCGCCCCGCCTCCGATCCCGAGAACTTCAAGGGCCATCAGGGGCGTGGAGAGAGGCATCGGGACTCCCGGGCCGTTCCCGCGCACATGGGCCACAGGCAAGGAAAGAAATTTGGAAAGGCACTCCCCCACCCGCGTGGGCCGCGGACACACCTGGGCGAAGGCCATCCTCCTGGGCGAACACTCCGTCGTGTACGGGCATCCCGCCGTGGCCGTGCCGCTGCACGACCTGCCGATGCGGGCCACGGCGGCACCCGTCCCCGGCCCCTCGTGGCTGGACAGCCTCGGCCGCCGGGGCCCCATGGACCAGTCCGGCCCCCGTTTCGCCTGCGTCGTGAGGGCCTTCGAGGCAGCCCGGGAGTTCTCGGGATGCCCCGCGCAGTCCTTCGAGATCACCACCCGCAGCGATTTCCCTCACGAACGCGGCCTGGGTTCCTCCGCGGCCGCGGCGGGCGCGATCATCCGCGCCGTCCTGGACGCCTGCCAGCGCGACGCATCCGCCGACGAGCTGTTCATGCTGACGCAGCTCGCCGAACAGGTGGCGCACGGAAAACCGTCCGGGCTGGACGCGGCAGCGACCAGTTCCCCCCACCCCATACGGTTCCAGGGCGGCCGGATGCGTCCCCTCGACCAACGCATCGAACAGGCACACCTGGTCATCGCAGATTCGGGCGTCCACGGCAGCACCCGTCAGGCCGTCGGCGGCCTGCGACTGCGCCATGAGGAGAACACCGGAACCATCGGCCCGCTCATCGACGAACTCGGCGCGCTCGCGCAGGCGGCTGTGACCGCCTTGGGTGACGGTGATGCGCCCGCCCTCGGGACGGCCATGGACCGGGCACACACGGTGTTGGCGGAACTCGACCTGAGCCTGCCGGTCCTGGATGAACTCACTGCCTCCGCCCGCCGGGCCGGGGCACTGGGTGCCAAGCTCACCGGTGGGGGGCTCGGTGGGTGCGTGATAGCCCTGGCGGACAGCGCGCAGGCTGCGGACCGCATCCGTGCCGCCCTGGAACGCTCGGGCGCGCCCGCGACGTGGATTCACAGGATGCCAGTCAGCGAGGTGAACGAATGACCATCACCGCGACGGCCAGCGCGAACACCAACATCGCCCTGATCAAGTACTGGGGCAAGGCGGACGAATCGCTGGCGATCCCCGCGACGTCGAGCCTGTCGCTGACCCTCGGCGGAACGCGGACCACCACCACGGTCTCCTTCGACGGCGGCACCGGAGGCGAGGACGCGGTCACCATCAACGGCACCAC
>CALLVV010000097.1 GCA_938012815.1 uncultured Propionibacteriaceae bacterium | reverse complement strand
CCCACAAACCCCACAAACCCCAACACGACAAACAAACCACACCCACACCTCAACCAAACCCGAACCCGAACCACCCACAACAAAGGAATCGAACGATAACCGACTCAACTACCACACACTTCATGAACAGCAACGAAAAACAGGTTTGCTGGCTCATCACAAAGCAGGGTGTAGGTCGGGTGTGAGCGTGGCTGGTGTGGCGGTCCTGGGGTGAGGGTCGAGGTCTTCCGATGATTGGGAGTTCTCACACAGCCCTGTGGGAAGACCTCGACATGGTGCACGGGACCTTCGTTCGTCCTGATCTGACCACGTTCACACGCCTGGACGAGTTGGGACTGGAGGTCGTGGCGCAGCGGGTGGAACCCGGTCAGGCAAGCCTGGTCTGTCGGGTGGTCGATCCGGACGAGTGGTGTCATCGGTGTGGCTGTCAGGGGGTGGCGCGGGACACGGTCATCCGGCGGCTGGTTCATGTCCCGTTCGGGTGGCGGCCGACGACGCTGTTGGTGTCCGTGCGCCGCTACCGGTGTGGCGGTTGTGGCCACGTGTGGCGTCAGGACACGAGCCGGGCGGCTGAGCCGCGTTCAAGGCGTGGATGGCGCAGCGCCCCAAGGCGTGGCGCGATGGGGTGGAGGTGGTCGCGATGGACGGGTTCGCCGGGTCCAAGACCGCCGCCAGCGAGGAACTCCCGACCGCGACAGCGGTGACGGACCCGTTCCACGTCGTCCGCCTTGCCGGAAACGCCCTGGACCAATGCCGGCGCCGCATCCAAGACGCGTTGTTCGCCGGCGATGACCATGTCGAGGTCGAGGCCACCTGGCACATCTACCAGCAGATGATCGCCGCCTACCACGAGTCCGACCCCACCACGAGCAAGACCCGGATGGAGTCCCTGAACGCCAAACTCACCCATGCTGTCCCGGCCTGCCTGATCGAGGTCGCTACCCTCGGACGAACCCCGAATCGCCGCCGCGCAGATCTTCGTGTTCTTCGACCACCCCGGCACCAGCAACGGCCCCACCAAAGCACTCAACGGCCGCCTAGAACACCTCCGAGGCTCCGCACTCGGCTTCCACAACCCCACCCACCACATCACCCGAACACTCCTCGAGACCAGCGGCTTCAGACCAGCCCTACACCCTCGAATGTGAAGAGCCAGAATGAAGCTTTAGCAGAGATAAGAATGAAGCTGCTCAAGAATTCGATTCCGTTATTGGCGACTGCGGGTCGCGGGTCGCCCATAGGGCCTTCTCGAAGCTTCCCATGCCCATCGACGAAACAGCCGACCCGACAAGGTTCATCCACGGGCAGCGTGCCGACCGGCGAAACCCCCGCTCAGAACGCTCTTGAGAATTACTGTAAATGAGGCTTAATAGGTGAGCGTTGGATTCCCGAAAACCATCTACCCCCGCATGAAAGCGAGAAATTGGACATGACAGTATCCAAGACTTGGGAAGATTTCGAGTCAGCCCTGACATCCGCGCTTCTCGACCTTGAAGAACGAGAGATGATCACCATCAAACTAGCAGGAGGTGAGATTCCGTTCATCCAGTTCGCTGGTTTGGGATCCCTCAACGGCGTCGACGGAATCCAAGCCGAGTTCTCCGCAGAGAACGTCAAGGGAGACCGAGGAGCCTCCACCACCTTCACACCTGAACAGCGTTCCTTCTTCACACAAGCTGGTTTCGCGGTCGCGAAGGAAGGACTCGTGTGGCGGCGTGAGTATCCGTGGCCCACCCCCAGCCACATCATCCTCGAGGTTGTTGCAGCCTGCATCACCCGCCTCCGGGACGTCGCAGGAATCACCACCCCCCCAACAGCTGTGTTACATGGCCTGGCGATACCCCGTCTGGCGGGAAACCCCCCACGGTGAGGAGCACATCCCCGGAGACATGGATCTTGCGATCCCCGAACTCGGCATCCCCCACGAATGAATGTTGGGCTGGTGCAGGAACTTCATGGGTGGTTCCGAACCCTTCGGCAATGTTGCGGATCGGGGATTTGCCCATGACCTCTCAGTCGTCGCCGGGGGTGGTCTCGGGTAGGCGTCGCTGGATCGCCAAGGAGATCAGCGCCGCCGTGACCTGTTGGAACAGGGTGGAGATGATGACAGGAAACATCGTCCCCGCTGGAAAGAAGGCCGCGGCGATCACCGCGCCGGCGTTGATGTTGCGCATCCCCGACCCGTAGATCATCGCCACCGTGACCGCCCTGCCCTGCCCCGTCAGGCGTGCCGCCAGCCAACCGAACCCGTAACCGGCCAAGGAGATCAGGAACATGACACCGGTGATCACCAGGAGCATCGGATCAAGGGTCCACACGATCGGCGCGATACGTGTGGAGGAAGCCAGGATCACCACGACGATCCCGCACTTCACCACCATCTGCAGCCACGGAATGATCCTGCCACTCACCCTGCCACCCGTCGCCTCGTTGAATGCGACCGCCAACACCGACGGCGCCAGCACCATCACCACCATGCTGCGCATCAGCTCCCCGGAATCCACGGAGACGTGGGCACCGGTCAGGAGTTCCACCCCGAAAGGCAGCAGGACGGGAGTCAGCACCGCATCCACGAACACGGCGACAAGTCCGAGCGTCAGATTGCCGCCGCAGATCGCAATCCACGCGAAACCCGCGCTCGCCGTCGGCACGAGGAACTCCAGGACCATGCCCGCTGCGATGTCGGGGCTGCCCGCGAACCCCAGCCGGGCCACCGCCCACGCGACGACCGGCATCACGACGTGAAGGATCCCGAGGATCAGGAGCAGCGGCAGTGGATGACGCAGCGTCTCGACGATGCTCCTGACCCGCAGGGTCGAGGAACCGGCAAAAACGATGACGAAGAAAACCGGAGCGATAGCGGGCAACAGGACCCCGAACTGCCCGGGAAAGACCACCGCCACGACGATAGCCAGCGGGACGACGAAGGGCATGAAAGCCGACAACCGGCGGTTGAGTTGGTGCGATGTCATGATGATGCTCCCCATCCTTTCACGCCGACCACCAAGAAGTCGCAAGGATGGGAACAGGCAGGAAGTCGCGCCGGATCTCCCAGGACCCATGATCGGTCCTGCTCCTCATCCGCCAGATGGTTTCGACTCAGCCGTTCGCTGACGCTCACGTGCTGGCTCACCCAGCTCGTTTTCCCGGAGCTCATGGATCTGCACCGGATAGTTTGGATGGTATGTCGCTACCCGAAGAGCTGATCGCCGACCTCGACGTGATCCGCGTCACCTCGGTCCGTGGCGGGGACATCGCGCGGGCCTACCGGCTCGACACCCCCTCCGGGCCGCTGTTCCTGAAGACGCACCCCTCCCCCACCCGGATGCTGTTCGAACGCGAGGCGCGCGGCCTGCGGGCTCTGCGGGAGGCCGCACCGCCGGAGCTGCGGGTTCCCGAGGTGCTTGCCGCATCACCCCGCGGGTTGGTACTCGAATGGATCGATGAGGGCGGTCGCGGCCCCGCCACCGAATCGGCTCTGGGCATCGGCCTGGCCCGGTTGCACAACCTTCCCGCGCCCCACTTCGGTGGCCTCGACGGCGACACGTCGGGGTATCTGGGTTCCGTCGAGGTGGATCTGACCCCGGCTTCGTCGTGGTCCGAGTTCCACCTGGAACGCCGGGTGCTGCCGCTCGCCCGGCGGGCCGTCGCGGAGAAACGGGTGCCTGCCGAGGCCCTGCGGCTGCTCGATGTCCTCTCCCCCCGCGTCGACGAGTTGTGCGGCCCGCCCGAACCCCCGTCGCTGGTCCACGGCGACCTCTGGGCGGGCAACCGCCTGGTGGACGTCACGGGCGTCAACTGGCTGATCGACCCGGCCGCACACTACGCACACCGCGAGTTCGACCTGGCGATGATGGCGCTGTTCGGTGGCTTCGGCGCGGAGGCGTTCGCCGCATACAACGAAATCCACCCACTGGCCGACGGCTGGCAGGAGAGAATTCCCTGGCACCAACTGACCCCACTGCTGGTGCACGCCATCCTGTTCGGCGGCGGCTACGGTGCCTCCGTCCTGTCGACCCTACGGCAACTCGCCACCTGAGAAACGCCCCGCTCCGCGTCACGGTTTCACCACGGGCCGCTTCTTCATCGAAGACTGGTTGAACCGGCGATGGGGTAGAAATTGATGCATGGTCAGCGGAAAGTACGGTCGCCGCGCCTTGCTGTTCGGTATCGGCACAACAGCCGGGGCAGTGGTTCTGGGCGCCCGCGGTCGGGACGATGCCACGGCCTCCCTTCCATCCTCCACCCCCACCGCTTCCGGTCCGCTTTCATCCACCCCGGCATCCCGGATTACCGGTGCCCCGGACACTCCGGGGGACCCGTTCCGGCCCGTGTACCACTACACCCCCGCCAGCGGGAACCTGGCCGATCCCAATGGCCTGATCCTCTACCAAGGCGAGTACCACCTGTTCCATCAGCAGGACGGCACCTGGGCGCACGCCGTCAGCCCCGACATGGTGCACTGGGAACGGTTGGGCACCGCCCTCACACACGACGCTCTCGGTCTGGCGATGTCCGGCAGCTGCGTCGACGACGGCGCCAACACCTCCGGGTTGGTTCCGGACGGCGGAATGGTCGCGGTCTACACCTCCACCGAGGGCGGGGAGGCGCAGTCCTTGGCGTACAGCACCGACCGCGGCCGCTCCTGGAAACGCTACGACGGCAACCCCGTCCTACCCAACGAGGGCCGCAAGGACTTCCGCGACCCGAAGGTCTTCTGGCACGAGCCCACCAAGTCGTGGGTGATGGTGGTTTCACTCGGCGACCGCATCGCCGTGTACCGCTCCGGTGACCTGCGGTCCTGGACCCACGCCAGCGACTTCGGGGAAGGCAGGGGCTCCCACGCCGCGGTGTGGGAATGTCCCGATCTGTTCCCCCTCGATGACGTCTCCACCGGCCAGACCCGCTGGGTGCTGACGACCTCGATCGGCGACAACATCGAAACCCGCGGTTCGACCGCCCAGTACTTCATCGGTGACTTCGACGGCTCCACCTTCTTCCCCGAGGACGACCGGACCCGTTTCACCGACGCCGGCCAGGACTTCTACGCGGCCCAGACATTCGAGAAGGTCGAGGGACGCCGCATCTGGCTGGGGTGGATGGGCAACTGGGCCTACCCCTACTCGATGCCCACCGAGGGTTGGAAGAACCAGATGAGCATCCCTCGCGAGTTGACGCTGACCACCCGGGACGGGGTCCGAGTCCTGCTGCAACAACCGGTGAAAGAGCTGGATGCACTGCGGGGCCAGACCACGGACATCAGTGGGCTGTCCGCCACGAACACAACGACCGCGCTGGGCACGGGCCGTGTCGTCGAGCTGGACCTGACGTTGGATGTCTCCGGGGCCAGCGACGCCTGGCTGGGCCTGTGCCGCGGCCAGGTCGACGGCACACTCCAGGAGGTACGGGTGGGGGTGGTGCCCGCCGAGGGCATCTTCTACCTCGACCGCACCGCCGGTGGCCTGGCCGCGGTGCCGGGACGCGACGGTGGGACGGCGCAGTTCGCCCTGCGACGCGAGGTCGCCTACCACCCCGTCGACGGGAAGGTGCGGCTGCACGTTTACGTCGACCAGTCCAGCGTGGAGGTCTTCGTCGACGACGGCGCCCCGGTGGGGTCGTTCCTGGTGTTCAACGACCCCCGGGCCCAAGAGCTCGTGCTGGGCTGCACGGGCACGGCGAAGGTGATTTCCGGGGCCGTGACCCCGCTATCCCTCCAATAGGCCTCGCGGAAACGCGAGGAAATGGGGCGGCTGGGATCCGGGCAGATCGAATCCCAGCCGCTTCCGGATGGGGGCACCGCTCATCTCGGCGGGATTCCCCGACTCGCGGTCCTGCACAAGGGCACCAGAACCGAGGATGTGGGAAGTTTCCGCGGTCGGACGATGCCCAGGACCATTCGCGAATCCACTGTCAGGCCACGAGTTTCCGGTTTCTGAGCCGCAGGACGACGTCGGCAGCTTTGGCCACCTGTTTGCTGTGCGTGACGACGATGACGCATTTTTCTTCGTCGTGTGCGGCGGTTTTGAGGATGTCGATGATGTCGCGGGCGGTGTCCTCATCGAGGTTTCCCGTCGGTTCGTCGGCGAGGATCACGGGAGCATCGGAAACCAGGGCCCTGCCGATCGCGACCCGCTGCTGCTGACCGCCCGAGAGTTTCATGACGTTGCGGTTGATCTCCTCCTTCTCCAGTCCCATCTTCTCCAACACCCCGGCATCCGCTCGGTGATTCACCAGGCGGAGGTTCTCCAAGGGAGTCAGGTAGTCGATCAGATTATAGTTCTGGAACACCAGCGACACGTTGCGTTTGCGGTGTTTTGGAAGTCCTTCTTCGGAAATGTCCTTCCCGTTGCAGAGAATCTTCCCGCTGGTGGGAACGTCCAGCCCCGCGAGCAACCCGAGCAGCGTCGACTTGCCCGCCCCGGAGCCACCGAGAATCGCGTAGAATTTGCCCTCCTCGAATTCGATGGTGACGTTTTCGAGAAGTTTTCGTGCCATCTTTTCGTAGGCGTAGTTGACCTTTTCCAGCGCAAGAACGCTCATCTGTGATTTCCTAACTCATCTTGGAGAGAATCTGCTTCGGCTTGAGCCGCAGCATCGGGATCATTGCGACCACCGCCGACACCAGGACGACGGCGTAGCCGAGCAGCCAGGCGCGTCCGAGGTCGAACGCCGAGGCGGCGGCGAAACTGGGGGGTGGGACGTTGACGCCGGGCTGGCTGTCGTCCGTCCCCGCGGCCTGCCCGATGACGAAGTCGCCGAGCATGCGGGAAACCTGGCTGGAGGCGAGGGCCGCCAAGCCACCCGCAGCGAGCGCGACCATGGTCAACTCGATCAGGAACTGCGCGAGCAGTCTTTTCTTGGACGTGCCCACCGACAGCAGGATCCCGATCTCGTGGACCCGTCCCCGCACCCAGAACACCAGCACGAACACCAGGATCGCGACGCTCGCGAGGCTCACCCCCGCCAGCATCAGGTTGAGCAACCCCTCGACGGTGGCGATCCCGGAGAGCACCCCCGCGAAGGTTTTGGCGTTGTCCTCCACCTGAAGGCCATCCCAGGGCAGTGACAGTCCTTTGGCCCGGGCGATCGTCGCGCCCAGCTCGTCGGCGCTCGCGACCAGGTACTGGGCCTCGGTGAGTCCCTGCCCGGCGGCGAGTTCCCCGCTGGAGGCCAGGTCGGTGTAGAAGGTGTTCTCCGCCATCTCCGAGGGCAGCGATGCCTTCCCGCTGGCCCCGGTGAACAGGCCGACGATGGTCACGGTCACGGATTTTCCGTCGCGGTTCAGCGTGACCCGGTCCCCCACCTTCAGGCCGTTCTTCGCCGCCAGTTCCTGGTGGATGATCGCCGATTCATGGTCGCCGTCAGCGATGTGGCGTCCCTCGACGAGGGTGTACTGCTTGGCTGCGAAACCGTGGATCAGGTCACTGCGAGTAACCCCCGTGACACCCGCCTCGGGCGCCACGTCACCGGAGAACTCCACACCGCTGGCGGGCATCTCGACGAGCTTGAGGTCCGATGGCGTGGCGGTGAGACCGCGCACGTAGTTGTGGCCGGTGACCCCTTGCACCCCGCTGACAGATTGCGCATCGGCGAGGCTCAGTTCCCCGGCGCCGGGACGGACCACGAACCCGGCGGGCACCCCACGGCTGACGCTTTCCCGGAGGGCCTGCATGGAGCCGCGGACGCTGGCCTCCGCCACCAGAGCGGTGAAGATCACGGTCATGATGAGCAGCAGCACCACGCTCTTCCCGATTCGCCTGCTGACCGACAGCCAGGCGCGTTTCAACAACGACATCGCCGACACCTCAGGACAGCTGGGTGAGCAGGGCCTTGGGCCTGGCGCGCAGCGTCGGGATGGAGGCGATCAGGACTGCGACACACACCAGAGCCAAAGAAATTCCGCACACCAGCGCCCACTGTCCGGTATCCAGCATCACCTGGACGTGGTCGAGGGTCTTGCCGGACAAGGCCGATTCGTTGTCGGCACCGAGGCCGCCGCCGAGCTGCGAAGCCATGTCCTTCGACGTTGACTTCGCGGCCTGGGAGACCAGCTGGTTGCCGATGAACTGGGCTGCGCCCTGGGCCGCGAACCACGCCGCTCCGAAGGCCGGAATCGCTATCAGCACGAGCTCCAGGATGTGTTGGGTCACGATCCCGGGTTTCGACGCGCCCACCGCCAGCAGGATGCCGGTTTCGCGTCGTCTCTCCCTGGCCCACAGCCACAGCACCAGGGAGATCACCACCACGCCGAAGATGACCGTGGCCACGACCATCGTGTCGACGAGTTTGTAGATGCTCTGCACCGTGCCCGTGACCCCCGCGAGGATCTGGTTGGTCTTGGAGAGCTGGAAGTTCTTCCAGTCGATCCCCAGCTGACCGGCCTGCTTCATCACGTCGTCGAGCTTGCCGGCGGATTCCACGAAGAAGGTGGCATCCGTGTAGATCTCCTTGCCCTTCTCGAACTTGGCGAGCTGTTTCGTGGTGGTCACGTCGGTGTAGATGGAGTTCTGCACCAGCTCGACGCGCGTCCGGGCGGGTTTGATGTTCTCGCCCGAGAACAACCCGACGATCTCGACCTCCACCTCCTCGGTGGATTTGTTCACGTTGTCGGCGTCCTCAGGGTTCGCCTTCAGCTTGAGTTTGTCGCCGACCTTCAGGCCGTTCGCCTTGGCGAGATCCTCGTGAATGATCGCCTTGTTGACATCGGACTCGTTGACGTGGCGCCCCTGGCTCAGTTTCAGACCTCCGGAACGGAAATTCACGTCCAGTTCGGTGTTGTTCTCCCCGTAGCCGCCCACCAGGTTCCCGAAGAGCTTTTCCTTCTGGGCATCGTAGTCACGCTGGGAATTTGGCAGTTTCAGTGGATTCGCCCCCACCAGGTCGGCTGTCAGTGACATGCGACGGAGGTGATCGCTCACCCCGGGCACGCCCTTGACGGCATCGATGTCGGCTTCCTTGACGACACCACCACCCCGGGGGGTGCCGGGATTGTTCTTCCGGTTGTTCTCAAGGGTGAAACCGGCCTTCAGCTGCTGACCGACCTGCGACGCCGCCGCGTCCGTCGAGCCTTTCACCGCAACCATGCTCAGCATGACCGTCGACAAACACAGCAGAATGCCGAACATTATCAACGTCTTCAGTTTTTTGCGCACCACGAAGCGCCACGCACAGGTCAGGGCCCGCATATTCGTTTCTCTCTCGCTCACTCCCGGTTTGCGCAACCAGAACGTCCTGGTTCACGCAACCCTCATCAGCCGCACAGGTCGGCACCAACAGATTCCAGATCCACGAACGTTTCCTTCACGACGAATGGTCGGATGCGGAACGCCGGATTTCCTCGGGAATCAACCCCTCGGCACACAGCCGTGTGATTTCCCGTCGGACCCACTGACCCGGTTGTCCCCGCGGTCGGAATCGCTCGCGATCTGGCTGGGAGCCTAGCACCGCGACAACTACCGAGTCAGCGGCCACAAAGGACTCGTGAATTGTTTTCTACAACCTGAGTCTTGGCCCACAGAACCCCGAAAAACCGGGTCCCGGCGACCAATCGGGAACGCTTACCGATCCGACGACTCCGAGCCGAGTAGGACCACGGTAGGATCCGCCCCGTAGAACCGGGCCGAGGGACCGATCCAGCACGGCCAACAGTCGGAGAAAAGCAGGCCGGCTCGACCAGCTTCAAGAAGGAACCTCACATACGGTCGGGTGCCTCGATGCCGAGGAGGTGGAGACCCTGGGCGAGGACCTCACGGGTGGCGGCCGCGAGCGCCAGGCGCGAGGAACGTACCTCCCCTTCGGAACGCAGCACCGGACAGGCCTCGTAGAAGGCCGAGAAGGCCCCGGCCAGTTCGTAGAGGTATCCGCACAGCTTGTGGGGGGTGAGGGCCCGCGCCACCTCGTCGACGACCTCGCCGAAACGGCTCAGCACCAGCGCGAGGGTCTGCTCGGCCGGGTCCTCCAGCACCACGACCGCCCCCCAGCCGATGTTCTCGGCCTCGGCCCTGCGCAGGATCTGGCAGATCCTGGCGTGCGCATACTGCAGGTAAGGCCCGGTGTCGCCGGTGGTCTGCACCATCCGTTCGGCGTCGAAGACGTAGTCCTTGTGGATCGCGCCCGACAGGTCGGCGTACTTGATGGCCGCCAGGGCGATCCCGGGTGAGGCCTCTTGCTCCGCCAGATCGAGCAGGCTCGTCAACGACACCGTCCCGCCGTCGCGGGTCTTGAACGGGCGCGAATCGGGGCCGAGCACCATGCCGTATCCGACGTGCTGAGCCTCGACATCGTCGGGCAGGTAGCCGGCCTTCCGGGAGGCCTCGAAGAGTTCCTGGAAGTGCTGCGACTGGCGCACGTCGGTGACGTAGATGATCCGGTCGGCCTTCAGCTCGCGCACCCGGTGCCGGATGGCGGCCATGTCGGTGGTGTCGTAGCCGTAACCGCCGTCCGACTTGCGGATGATCAAAGGCGCGTCGAAGCCCTCGACCCACAGCACCAGCGCCCCGTCGTCGACGACGGCGATGCCGCGCTCGGCCAGGTCAGCCGCCACCTCCGGCAGGGCATCGTTGTAGGTCGACTCGCCCGCCAGGTCGGCGTCGGTCAGCAGCACCCCGAGGCGTCGATAGGCGGCGTTGAAACCAGCGAGGGACACCGCAATCAGCTGCCGCCAGATCGCCAGGGTCTCCTCGTCGCCACCCTGCAGCTTCACCACGCGCGCGCGGGCGCGGGTGGCGAAGCCGGGGTCGTCGTCGAAGTGTTTCTTGGAGTCCTTGTAGAGCTGCTCCGCGCCGGCGAGGTCGAGTGCGGTGACGTCGATTCCTGCCTCGAGGATGTGTTCGACCAGCATCCCGAACTGGGTGCCCCAGTCACCGATGTGGTTCTGCGGGATCACCTCGTGCCCCAGGGCGGTGAGGATGCGGTTGAAGCAGTCGCCGATGATGGTGGTGCGCAGGTGTCCGACGTGCATCTGTTTGGCGACGTTGGGCGCCGAGTAGTCGATGACGACCCGCTGCGGGTGCGAGGTGCGGCTCAACCCGTGGTGAGGGTCCTCCAGCACGGCGGTGGCGGTCTGCGCCAGCACGTCGGCGCGGATCCGGAAGTTGATGAAACCCGGCCCTGCAATCTCCAGGGGTTCGCACAGGTCGGAAACGTCAAGCCGTGCGACGATGTCCGCCGCGACCTCCCTGGGGGGTCGTTTCTGCTCCTTGGCGAGGCGCAGCGCCACGTTGGACTGGAAGTGCCCGAACTGGGGTTTCGTGGCCGGCCGCATTTCCGGATCCACCCCCGTGACGGCGCGCAGACGGGCATCGAGCAGGGCAGGCAGCGATTGCATGGGGGACATTCTCTCACCCTTCGCCGGGGATGGTGATGCTCCCTTCCATCAGGGTGTTCAATGGGGACCATGACAAGCACTCCGCTCATCACACTGAACGACGGCCAGTCCATCCCCCAGCTCGGCCTGGGAGTCTGGCAGATGACCGACGACGAGGCCACCGCCGCCGTCAGCCACGCCCTGGAGACGGGATACAGGCACATCGACACCGCCGCGATCTACCGCAACGAGCTGGGGGTGGGACGTGCGATCGCCGCGTCCTCTCTGCCGCGCAACGAGATCTTCGTCACCACGAAACTGTGGAACGAGGCCCAGGGCCGCGACTCGGCCCGGCCTGCCCTGGAGAAGAGCCTCGAGAAACTCGGCCTCGACCACGTCGACCTGTACCTGATCCACTGGCCCTGCCCTGCGCGCGGCACCTATGTGGAAAGCTGGGAGCAGCTCATCAACTTCCGTTCCGAAGGCCTGGTCCGCTCCATCGGGGTGTGCAACTTCCTGCCGGAGCATCTCGACACCATCGTCGACGAGACCGGAATCACCCCGGTCGTGAACCAGATCGAACTGCACCCCACCTTCCAACCCGACGACCTGATCAACCACTGCTCGGACCTGCGGGTCATCGTGGAGAGCTGGTCGCCGCTGGGGCAGGCCACCGATCTGGAGCATCCCGTCGTCGTCCGCATCGCCGAACGGCTCGGCGCCACCCCGGCGCAGGTCGTCATCCGCTGGCACCTGGACCGCGGTTTCGTCGTGATCCCGAAGTCGCAGGCCCCCGAACGGATCGACTCGAACTTCGCAACCCTCGGGATGAAACTGTCGGCGGAGGACCGGGCGGCCATCGACGCGCTCAACGCAGGCAACCGCATCGGCCCCGACCCCGCCACCC
The DNA here is from genome assembly GCA_938012815.1 of uncultured Propionibacteriaceae bacterium. Classification (GTDB taxonomy): domain Bacteria; phylum Actinomycetota; class Actinomycetes; order Propionibacteriales; family Propionibacteriaceae; genus Arachnia. The sequence continues at coordinate 23,209 of CALLVV010000097.1, read as the reverse complement.
TCGAGATACTCTGAGATGAACCGGGCTGCCGTCAGTCCCGGGATCTCAGCAGGTCGACCACGGAGGCCACAACCTTGAGCCGAGCCTCGACGTCGGCGGCGGCCGGGGCCTTGACCCTCGCTCCCAGGTAAGCGACCCGGTCGCCCGCGAGACTCAGGCACTCGGTCACGCGTTGCGGAGTCATCAGCGAGCTGGGTTCGTCGACGGACAGGGGCAGTTGGAGGTCGGCCCACGCCCTCCCCCAGCGGGTGTCGACGGCCGCGACCCCGGAGAAGATCAGGCCTCGAAGCCGCCCGGCCTCGGCGAGGATCTCGACGTGCTGGCGCGGGCGGTTGGGGTTCTGCCATTCAAGGGCGGAACTGCCCCAGTTGACCGCGAATCCACATTCGTCCGCGACGGCAAGTTCTGTGATGAGGCTGAGGAATCGTTTGTCCCCGGGAAAGATCGGCGAATAGGCGTCACAGTGCTCGATCACGACCTCCGCCCGGAATCCGTCATCAGCCTCCAGATCTGCCAGGGAACGTTGAAAGGCCTCGGCCGATGCTCTGACTCCCGGGGCCGAATGGATGTGAACGAAAGAAACGGTTTCCTCCCCGGTTTGCTGGTTCAGTTCCTCAGCGGCGCGACGCACTCCGGTGACCCATTCGACCGCCGCCCGCCGCCCCCCGTCGTCGGTGGATGCCAATCCGAAGGCGGGTTCCTCCGCGAGCCGTTTCATAGTGCCGGGAAGAGCCGTGACGACGCCACGGTAGAACCGGCCGCGCACCTGGGACACGAACCAGTCCGGGTCCTCATGAATGGAATCGGAGAAAGGAATCTCAAGGGCAGTGGCCAAGTTTCGTTCCGCCAGCCCCGCGTAGAAACTTTCCTGATCTTCCCTTTCGAGTGGCATTGCCGCGTGGGCGCCGACGATGATTTCCGGCATTGGTTCCTCCCCCTCATGATGAACAGCCCGAAGAGTACATCACCCGCCCGATCGGGAGTACCACCAGAAGTGGCGTTTCCAAACACCATTGGTAAAAGAAATCCCCACGCCGCCCAAGACGTTTGCCCGCAGGGATTCCTTCACCTACGCGGTTCCCACAAGAGCGTCGAGCATCTTCAGAACCGGCCGGCGGAAAGGTCTTGCCCGGTCCGGTTCCCGTGGCAATTCACGCCACGGGAAAGGGCGTTCACGAAGCTTCCGGGCAGGGCTGGATCGCGGCCCTTCACGCGGACGGAGCGGTTCAACCGGCTCCGAGGAAACAACGAAGCAGCAGCACCACACCAGCCCACAGGGCCGCCCACAGCAGGCTGGCGAGGGTTCCTATGATGAACCGTTCGCCCTTGGCGGCATCGGGGGTGCGCAGCTCCGGGTAGCGGCCGAACCCCTTGACCGCCATCACCACCGCGATCCCGGCGGGGAATCCCGCGACCATGCAGGCGTAGGTTGCCGCGCGCTCGAGCAACCCGAGCCACCGCCCCCCAGGTAGTTCCTTCCCGGCCCTGACCAGTCTGAGATCTATCAGCTCCGGGCCGCCCTCCCCCGCCTCTGCCGCCTCGCGTCGCAGGGCCTCACGTCGTGCCTGCCAGTCCACGAACCGGAACAGCCCACGCACCACCGGCGTGCCCGCCAGCGTCGCCAGCAGGAATCCCAGCGCCACCGCACCGGCCCACGTGTACGTCTCCATGACACCAGCCTCCCATCCCCCACCGGCATTCGCTGCGCGAATTTCTTTCGGATCATGGGAAATCGCCTCGTTCCGGAGTTAGACTGGCGGAACCCTAGAGGACGAAGACGCCCGGAAACAGGAGGTCATATGGCCGCCCCGTCACCCCAGCAACGTCCCGCGCTGGTAGCGAAGGAGTTGCGTGTCCCGTTCCTGCTGCTCCTGCTGTGCTTCGCCGCCTGGGGCACGGCAGCCAACCTGACCGATGTGTTGGTGGGCGTGTTCCGAAGCATCTTCACCATGACCAACCTTGAGTCGTCGCTGGTTCAGTTCGCCTATTACGGCGCCTACTTCCTGCTGGCCATCCCAGCCGCGATGATCAACCAGCGATTCGGTTTCAAGGCCGGTCTGCTCACCGGTCTCGGCCTGGCGGCAGCCGGCGGTTTCCTGTTCATCCCAGCCGCCAAGACCCTCACCTACGCCATGTTCCTGGTGGCGCTGTTCACCCTGGCTGCCGGGTTGTCCATCCTCGAGACCTCGGCGAATCCTCTGGTGATCGCGATGGGCGACGAGGCGACGTCCACCCGGCGACTGAACCTGGCGCAGGCCTTCAATCCGATCGGCGCCAACCTGGGGGTGCTGATGGGCGCGGTGCTGATCCTGCCCCACCTGACCCCCGAGACCGCGAAGTCGATCATGAGCGAGGAGGAGGCCCTCGCCGCCCAGCAGGCCGATCTCGGCCTGGTGCTCGGCCCCTACCTCGGGATCGCGACGGCGCTCGTGATCATCTGGTTGCTGATCGCGTTCCGCAGGCTTCCCCTGCCCCCGCAGGAACCCACCCCCGAGGGCGGACACGGGCGGTTCGGGCGCCTGTGGGGCAACAAGCTGTACCGCTACGGCGTGGCCGCGCAGTTCTTCAATGTGGCCGCCCAGACCTGCACCTGGACCTACACCATCATCTACGCCCAGGACGTGGTCGGCACCTCACCCGAGGCCGCCGGCTGGTGGCTGCAGGGCAGCCTGCTGTTGTTCCTGGTGGCCCGTTTCGTGATGGTCTTCGTGCTCGGCATCGTGCGTCCGGCGGTGCTGCTGCTCATCATGGCGGTCTTCGGGGTGGGTTGCTGCCTGACCTCGATCTTTGTGCTGAACATCATCGGCCTGGTCGCGGTGGTGTGCATCTCGGCGGCTTTGTCGCTGATGTTCCCCACCATCTACGGCATGGCCCTCAAGGGCCTCGGGGACGATGCGAAGTTCGGTTCCGCGGGCCTGGTGATGGCCATCCTCGGCGGCGCCCTGATCCCGATGGTCCAGGCCCGGGTGATGGATGTCACGGGTTCGGCGGTCGGTTTCATCGTGCCGGCCGTGTGCCTGGCACTTGTGGCTGCCTACGCCGCTTACGACCTGCTCCGCACCGGGAAGGAAGCATCATGAAAGCCCTGTCCACGTGGCTGGCGGCCGCCTTGGCCGTCGTCATCACCGCAGCCTTGGGAGCCTGCTCGGACAACCGGCCGCCGGTCAGCATCGGGCTCATCACGAAACAGGAGACCAACCCGTACTGGGTGACGTTGCGCAGGGTGGCCGAGGACTCGGCCCGCAAGGCCGGCGCCACACTCACCACCGCGACGGGTGGCAGCGACGTCGACATCGAGTCACAGCGGAAGGCTCTGAAAGAGATGGTGGACAAGGGTGTCAACGGCATCCTCATAGCCCCGACGAACTCGACCGCCCTGGCTCCTGACATCCAGGCCGCCCGGGACAAGGGCATCACCGTGATCGCCCTCGACACCCCCATGGATCCGCAGGAGACCACGAACGCCTACTTCGGCACCGACAACAGACGGGCCGGGGAGCTGATCGGGCAGTACGCGAGGGCGAAGATCGACGAGCTCGGTCTGAGCCCGCGGATCATGATGCTGAATCTCGCACCGGGCATCACCTCGGGTGAGAGCCGGAGCACCGGGTTCCAGGAGGGTTTCAACATCCCGGCCGACTCGAGTTGGGTGGTGGACGGGGCCAACACCGAGGGCGACCAGGGCCTGGCACAGCAGGCCATGACGGAAGCCCTGACGAAGAACCCGGACATCAACGTGGTCTACGCGGTCAATGAACCCGCCGCGCAAGGTGCCGTCTCGGCGTTGAAGTCGGCGGACAAGGACCTGTCGAAGGTCGTGGTGGTCACCATCGATGGTGGTTGCGAAGCCATGAAGAACTCGGTGCGCCCCGGCGACATCGATGCCACGGCCATGCAGTTCCCGCAGAACATGGCGCGGGAGGGCGTCGAGGCGATCGTCGCGAAGGTCCGAGAGGGACGGGAACCGTCGGGCTACCTGGCCACCGGCACCGAGCTGGTGACCGGATCACCCGCACCGGGCGTCACGTCGAAGAACGTCGAGTACGGCGTGCGCACCTGCTGGGGTGGGTAGCGGAAACGAAGCCGGGCCGGACCGCTTCTCGCGGTCCGGCCCGACGGAGATTCGGGAGATCAGTGGGCGGTGGCCCAGTCGTGCCCGGGCCAGCTCACCTCGGCGTGCTCGGAGGCGTCGGGAGTGCGGATGATGACGGGGCGGGCCGTCAGGGTCGGCATCACGACCACTGCGCCACGGGTGGCGGGGTAGACACCGAACTCGGAATCGAGGAAGCGGTTGAGGAAGTCACGGATGCTCATGACTCAATGCTGCGCCGGGAGATCCCATGCGTCCAATACCTGTTTGTAAGAGAATTCATGCAGCTAGGTTATGAATATGGATACGAACGTCCTGCGATGGTTTCAGCTCGTCGCTGACGGGGCCACCGTCACCGAGGTGAGCGAGTTGGAATGGACCTCCCAACCCGGGATCTCACGAGCCCTGGCCAGGCTTTCCGACGAGGTCGGCGCTCCCCTGCTGCGACGCGAGGGACGCACCCTGCGCCTGACCCACGCCGGAGCGACGTTCAAACACCACGTCGACGCGATGCTCCACCAGCTCGACGACGGCCTGGCCGAGGTGGCCCAGCTGATGGATCCGGAATCGGGGCTGGTCGCCCTCGTCTTCCCGCACTCGCTCGGGGAATGGCTGGCCCCCGGGCTGGCCGCCGGATTCCTGAAGGAACATCCTGACGTGCAGCTGGACCTGAGCGCCAGGCACGACGAGACCATCCCGGCCACCGGCATGGGCTCCGAGGTGGACCTGGAACTGACCACGCTCAGACCCCGCGGCCGGGCCCACCACTGGAGAGGGTTGCTGCGCGAACCGATCCGGCTGCTGCTGCCCGAGGGGCACCCACTGGCCGCTGTCGGAGACCCGGTTCCCATAGCCCGGCTCGGCGGGGAACGCCTCGTCGCGATGCGTCAGACATCGCAGCTGCGGGCCGTCACGGATTCCCTGCTGTCCCGCCGCGGGGTCGAGCCCGAGATGGGGCTCGTGGCTGACGACCTGCCGACGCTCTACGGCTACGTGGCGGCCGGCCTCGGACTGGCGCTGGCCCCCGGTCGCAACGTCCCCGGGGTGCGGCTGCAGTCCCTGGCGGAGGACGATGCCTTCCGGGAGATCGGTCTCAGCTGGGCGGCGGGCCGCCGCATGCTGCCCTCAGCCGCGCTGTTCCGCGACCACATCCTGGCGCTGGCGAAATCACGGCAGCTACCGCGCCCCTGGGAACATGTGATGAAGAGTATCCCTTAAGATCATCCACATGAAGGGTTTTCCTGAATGCGTGGCGTTGTTGGGTGACGTGGTACGGTCCCGCAACTCCAACCGATCGCGCATCCACGGGGCCCTGCTGGCGGCCATCGACACCTGCAACGACGCCCATCCGCCCCTGGACCCGCTTCGCGTGACCGTCGGCGACGAGATCCAGGGCGTCTATGCCACCCTTGGGCAGGCGGTGGCGGTGATGCTGCGGCTGCGCGACGAACTGCTGGGGATCGCGGAGATGCGCTGCGGGCTGGGAGGCGGGGACGTGCAGGTCATAGACGCGAAACGCGGAATCCAGGACGGGCCGGCGTGGTGGCGGGCCCGCGAGGCCATCGAGCGCGCGGAGGCCCTGTCCCGGCAACCCGGGAACCGCACCTCCCGCACGGCGCTGATAGACACCCGCGCCGTCGCGAATCCCCTCGTGGATCCCACGCTGCGCGTGATAGACGCCAAACTGGCGGCCCTCAGCCCGGGTTCCCGGAGAAGCTGGGTGCACCTGCGGGCGGGCCTGGACAACGCCACGGCGGCGAGACTCGAGGGCGTCACCCCGTCGGCCAACTCCCAGCGCATCAACGACCACGGGCTACGCCCCCTGGTGGCGCTCGTCGAGGCCATGACGAAGCTTCCGTGAACCCCGCCCGGCTCCGTGGGGATCCCACAACGGCCGCGCACCGGTTCAGGGATTCATTTCCAGGCCTCGTAGAAGGTCCTGCTGATCTCCGCCAACTCGTCCAGCGTCCCGCTCGGCCCCATGGTCGTCCTCCCGACACCTCCGTGTACCTGGGAGAAGCACTCATACCCCCCGAAGTCATTGGTTCCGCAGGTGATCCTCCCGACGGACCTCACCTCCTTCAGGCCCTTGGTGTATGACTCGACGGAACCACCCGGCAGGTGGCCGACTATGAAGAACCTGTCCCTTTTCGCCGTCCAGTAGGTGACGGTGTCACCGCTTCCCTCACCCTTGACCTCGAACTCGCCGAATTTCCTCGGCATGGCGGGAACCGGCTGTCTACTGTTCGCCCGCGACGGCGTGGGTGGGACCGGCCCCCAGGATTCGCTCGGTCCGCTGGTGGCCTGCGTCGGGGTGGGCTGGGGATGCGGAGCGGATGTGGTGACCTCGAGCCCGACGGTCTCCTGGCCGTTCCGGAGCACCCACCAGATCCCGGACGCGATGCCCACCACCAGGATCAGGAAGAGGACGACGATCAGGCCGATGTTGCTCTCCCTCAATGACCGCGGAGAGGTGTCCTGATCAGTTTCGGGCTGCTGGTTCTCACTCATCTCCACCTCCTGTGAATCATGGTAAAGGCCGAGCCGACCTCATCGCGCTCCGGAGCGGTTTCCTCCGCCCCACTGTGGGCGTCGGGACGTCATGCGCCCCACGTCAGTCCTCGTTCTCGTCGGACTGGATGATCTCGCCGTCAGCGTTCTTCTTCGCCCATTTCTTGCGGCCCCGCTGCACGATCAGCGGGTCGGTGGGTTTGATCACCGACGGGTCCTTGCCGTCGTAGTCGTGGAGATCGAGGAAGAGGCGCATGGCGTTGAGCCGGGCGCGTTTCTTGTCGTTGGACTTGATCCGGTACCACGGCGCGATCTCGGTGTCGGTCTGCTTCAGCATGGCGGTTTTCGCCTGGGTGTAGTCCTCCCAGCGGTCGAGGGACTCGAGGTCCATGGGCGAGAGCTTCCAGCGCCGCACCGGGTCGAGCTGCCGGATCGCAAACCGGGTGCGCTGCTCCCGCTGGGTGACGGAGAACCACAGCTTCGTCACGGTGATCCCGGACTCGATGAGCATCCGTTCGAAGACCGGTGCCTGCTTCATGAAGGTGCGGTACTCCTCGTCGGTGCAGAAACCCATCACCCGCTCCACACCGGCGCGGTTGTACCAGGAACGGTCGAACAGCACGATCTCCCCGGCGGTCGGGAGGTGCTCGATGTAGCGCTGGAAGTACCACTGTCCACGTTCCTTCTCCGTGGGTTTCGTCAACGCCACGACCCGCGCCCCTCGCGGGTCGAGGTGCTCGGTGAAACGTTTGATCGCGCCGCCCTTGCCTGCGGCGTCACGTCCCTCGAACAAGATGATGTGCTTGGTGCCGTTGTCCTGGGCCGAGTACTGGAACTTCAACAGCTCGATCTGCAGCTGGCGCTTCTCCGCCTCGTACCTGTCGCGCCCGAGGAGGGTGTCGTAGGGGTACTTGTCCCGCCAGGTCTCGACGGCGTCACCGAGCGGGTCGATGAGGTACTGGTCCTCACCGTGAACGTCACCGACGGTGTACCCCTCGTTGCGCACCATGTCGATGAATTCACGCAGGTTCTGGTTCATGCACCAAGCTTGGCACGTCGCTTCGTCCGCCACCTCCTGCGTTCGGGTTTCCTTTGATTCGGGGCCGGGATCGGCGATGATTCATGCATGACTGATATCACCCTGGACGGCACCCCCGTCCACACCCAGGGCTCGCTGCCCGCCGTCGGCACCAAGGCCCCGGGATTTACCCTGGTGGGCAACGACCTGTCCCCCATCACCCTCGCCGATTTCGCCGGCTCCCGGCTGATCCTCAACATCTTCCCATCCGTCGACACGGGCATCTGCGCCACGAGCGTGCGCACCTTCAACGAGCGCGCCGCCGGGCTGGAGAACACCAAGGTGCTGTGCATCTCCCGTGACCTGCCGTTCGCGCAGGCCCGTTTCTGTGGCGCCGAGGGGATCGAGAACGTGACGGTCGCCTCTGATTTCCGCACCACCTTCGGTGAGACCTACGGGGTGACCATGATCAACGGCCCCCTCGAAGGTCTCCTGGCCCGTGCCGTCGTCGTCCTCGACGAGAAGGGTAACGTGATCCACAGCCAGTTGGTTCCCGAGATCAAGCAGGAACCCGACTACGAGGGCGCCATCTCCGCCCTCTGACCCGTTCGTCCCGTCCGCCGATGTGCACGGTCAGCCGGCCGGCGGACGGGCACCCGGCCAGGTGACGGCCTCCGCGGCGACCCTGTTCGCGGCGGAGGCCGCCGCCACCAGCCCTTCTCCCCGAGCCAACCGGGCCGCCAGGACGCCGACGAAGGTGTCCCCCGCGCCAGTGGTGTCGACGACCCGTTCCACGACCACCGGCGGGATCGCGTGCACCCCGGTCCCGTCGTCGACGAGAGCTCCGCGCTCCCCGAGGGTCATCACGATGCTCCGGGCCCCGGTGCGTTCCTGCAGTCGGCGGAGCAGCCCGGCGCCGACCTCGTTCGATGCCGCCAGCTGCGCTGCCTCGTGTTCGTTGACGACGAGGGGATCCGCGTTCCCATACCAGGATGGCGGGCTCCCGGGCGCGGGGGCGGCGTTGATCACCAGCCACGCCCCGGTACGGGCGGCAAGTTCACTCGCCTCCCGCTGGACGACCGGTGATATCTCGTTCTGCGTCACGATGACCCGGGCCTCGACGTCACCGTCCGGGAATGCAACCCGGGCGTTGGCGCCTTGGACGACGACTATGGTGTTCTCCCCCCGGGCGTCGACCTGGATGAATGCGGTGCCGGTGGGGACACCGGCCAGCCGCCGCAACCACCGGGTGTCCACGCCCGCGCCAACGAGGGCCGCAGCCTGACGGCGCCCCGCGTCGTCATCACCGACGGCGCCGGCCATTGCGACCCGGACCCCGTCGCGGGCTGCAGCGACGGCCTGGTTTGCCCCCTTCCCCCCGCACGAGGTTGCGAGCCCGGATGCCAGGAGCGTCTCCCCGGGGTCCGGGAGCCGTTCCACGGACACCACCACGTCCTCGTTCACGGACCCCACGACCAGCACATCGACGCCCATCTTCCACCTCCCGTGTCACCCTGTTGACCCGCATCGTCGTCCCAGCATGTCACGAGGCCCCGACCAGCGGGCATTCGGCCGTTCCACCTCGTGCGGGATCGAAACGCCACGCCGGCCTCTCGGGCACGGGACCCGGGGGTTCAGCGCAGGGTGGCGCGGAAGTGCAGACCGACCTCCGGATCGACGAGGGTTTCCTGCGCGGCCGCTACCCCGTCGACGGTGAGGGTGGCGTCGACGGGGGTGGCCCGTTTCACGAGAGCCAGGGCGATCGGTCCCAGTTCGTGATGCCGGGCGGAGGAACCGACGAAACCAACCGGTCTGCCGTCCAGTTCCAGCGCAGATCCAGCAGCTGGCAGTACATCGGCGGTGCCGTCGAGGTGCAGCAGCGTCAGCCGGCGGGGCGGGCGGCCCAGGTTGTGGACGCGCGCCACCGTTTCCTGGCCGCGGTAACAGCCCTTGTCGAGGTGGGTGCCGAACAGGCCGATCTCGTTGGGAATGGTGCGGGCATCGGTGTCGACGAAGATCCTCGGCATCCCCGAGGCGATGCGGTGCGCGTCGAAGGCCCAGGTCCCGGCGGGCCTACCCCCGGACAGCGGCGCGTCCGCGGGACGGAACACCTCGCGACCCCCCAACGCGGGGCGGTGCGTCCACTCGCCGGGTATCTTCACGTCGTTGCCGACCCAGCTCAGGCGCAGATCGTCGCGGGGACGCACCTCCACCCGCATCATGAAACGCATCGACTCCAAGAAGTCCACCAGCGCGGCGGCGCGTCCCGGTTCGGTCCAGGCCAGCATCCGTGTCCCGTCGTCCACCCCGGCCAGGACGTGTTCAATGTGCCCGTTCGGCGAGAGCACCAGCGCCTCGAAGGAGTTTCCCGGCTCAAGAGATTCGAGGTGCTGCGAGGTGAGCGAATGCAACCAGCCGAGCCGGTCCGCGCCTGTGATCTCCAGGACGTCACGGTTGGGCAGGTCCACCACCGCGTCCCCGGCCTCGATGGCGCGCGCCTCCGCGACCGGGTTGCCGTGGTGCCAGACGAGGCCGGCATCCACGCCGTCCTCGACGAGGATCGCGTTCACTGTTTCGCCAGGCGCGCCCACATGTGGGGCCGCAGCTCATGGTCAGCGGTGGAGCGGTCGAGGGCGTACATCAGGTCGCCCTCCACCTTGCCGTAGAGCCGCTGCCCGGAGGTGTGGCTGACGGCGGCGCCCTCGGTGCGCACGACGGCATCGGTGAGCAGGCTGATCTGGGTGACCTGGATCTTGCCGACCAGCACCTCGGTCCAGCCGTCGGAGTTCGTGAGCGTCACCTCGACGGAGGCGTCGCGTTTCGGCCTCCAGAAACCGGTTTCCATCCCGAGCGGCTGGTCGAACTTCCCGTCCTCGCCCATCCCGAAGACCTGGGAGACGTAGAACAGGTAGTCGCCGCCGTTGTGGGTGAACTCGATGCGCTGCTCGAAGGTGAAGTCGTTGCCCTCGTGGTCGGTGCCGTTGCCGGAGCCCTCCCACACGCCGACGAGCCATCCGAGGGCCACCAGCTCCGGGTTGAGGCCCTCCGGCACCTCGATGTCGATGTTCTGGAAACCCTCCACGCTCAGTCCTTTCGTCCCTTGAACCCACGCAGCAGCTTGGTTGCGGCCAACGCCAGCGCGGCGACCGCGATCCCGGCGGCGGCCACCACGAGCACCCACGCAGTGATCATTCCCACGAACCGCAACCCTACCCGTCGCTCACCGGACAACGTGGTAGACAGCACCCATGCGTGCTGTCATCACCCGGGTGTCCTCCGCCAGTGTTTCCGTCGACGGGGAGGTGGTGGGCGAGCTGCCCCGCCCCGGGCTGCTGGTGCTGGCCGGCGTCGGTCGCGACGACGACGCCGCGGCGGCGAAAACCTTGGCCGCGAAGATCTGGGGACTGAGGATCCTGCGCGACGAACTCTCGGCCAGCGACGTCGACGCCCCGATCTTGGTGGTCAGCCAGTTCACGCTGTTCGCCAGCACCCGGAAGGGCCGCCGCCCCGGCTGGTCGAAGGCCGCCCCCGGGCCGGTCTCCGAACCGATCGTCGAGGCCCTCGCCAGCGAACTGGAGGCCCTCGGCGCCACCGTCGAACGCGGCAGGTTCGGCGCCGACATGCAGGTGACCTCGGTCAATGACGGCCCGGTCACCATCCTCATCGACACCGCCGCCTGGGAGTGAGCCAGCTGCCGGCCCATCACCGGTTTGCTGGCCCTATCGTCGGTTTGCTGGCCTTGTTCGTGTTCGCTGGCCTCACAGCGCAGGCAAACGTGAACAAGCCCAGCAAAACAGGAACAAGGCCAGCAAACCGGAAGGCGGGCAGGGAGCCGGCCGGGCCGGTGGGGCCTTTTGATGCTGATGCTCAGCCGCGACCCAGGAACTCCACGCGGGAGGCGGCGACGGCATTGGCGTCGGTTTCCGGGCCTCCCGGCTCCGTGGTTGACAACACCGTCATGAGGACATCGTCGGTGGCGACGGGCGGGAACCGCACCTCCTGATCCTCCGGGTGGCTGACGTCGAGCGGCTGCACCGCCCAGGAGCCGTCAGAGAAGGTCCAGCGCACCGCCACGATCCTGCGACCCGCCCAGTAGGCCTGGCCGGTGGTGTCGCCATTGATGATCCGCACCCCGACCAGTTCCGTACCCGGTTGGAAGGTGAAGCTCACCATCTCCCCGACCCCGGCGCCGGGGCAGCGCCACACGGTGTCGGACCGGTCGTCCAGGAGCGCAGCGGCCCGGTCCTCCCCGCCCTGGGAGCACCTCCCGGTGGCACGGTCCGCCGCGACGGGAGCGACGGCCCCGTCGTAAGGGGTCAGGTCGAGGATGCTGCTGGCGGGCGGGGTGGGGACCGGCGCGGGATTCTCGGTGTTCTGCTGCACCACCAGCCGCGTCCCCACGGCCCCGACCAGCGCCGCGGCCACGCAACTGGCGGCAACCAGCCATGGGGAGACCCCGCGGGACCTGCGGACACGACCACCGGAGGGGACCGCCGATACGCCCTCCGGCGATGAACTGCGCACATCGGAGGATTCAGAGATGGTCTGCCGGAAGTACTCATCGGGCAGGCGCTTTGACATGCGGTCATGCTACGCCGTCGCCCCGTGCTCGATACGACGCCCACGGGCGGTCTCGATCCGTCCGAAGAGGTTCCTAACTTTTGGTCAGAGTTTGAATTGGCTTTGGTCAGGGCCTGGAGTGGTCACCGGCGGCCGTTCTAGCCTGTTGCCATTCATCCCATCCCAGCGGAGTAGGAGGTTGGCGTGTCCTGGTGGAGGATCGATGAGCAGGCTGCGGGGCAGGTGCTGCGGTCGGCGACGGCGAGTGCCGGGCGGTATGCCGCCAGCCGGGGTGACGCCTCAACGGCTGCGGGGTGTTTGTCGGATGCGCTGAGCAACTCGGGGACTGTTGCTGCCGCGGTCGCAGGATGGGTGGATGGCCGCGGCCTCCCGGGTCTGGTCGAGATCACGGAGCGGGTCGGGGTTGCGGTGACGGCCACTGGTGAGGCGCTGGCCACCTACCACGACGGGAACCTCGCCATGGCCGGGAATGCTCACACCATGGCCTCCTCCACACAGAGTCCACCACAGTTTCCCGGAAGCGATGGAAACCCCTACGACCCGACCCGGTTCAGGAGGCAGTGACATGAGAAATACCCAAACGGCGGCGTCTGGGGTCGTGGGGGTGTGCTGAGGTGTCGTTGAGTCTTCCCACACTGGATGAGTCGGGGCCGGTTCGTGACGGGGCCCGGATGCTGTTGAACGTGTACACGGGGGTGGTGGATGTCACTGATGAGATCGCCTCCACTTGGGCCGGATTGAACACCGCATATACAGCCCCCGAGACACCGGATGTGTTGGACGCCATGACCTATCCGGGAATGTGTGCCCGCACGCTGGCAGCCGATGCCGGCGGGGTGTGTGCAGCACTGTTGGTGTACGCGGACCGGCTCGACGAGTTGAAAACAGTGCGGGAACAACTCGCCGCCGACATCACAGCCCACGACACCAAAACCACAACAGCAGCCGCCCAGAGTGGCGACACCACTGCCCAGCAACACCAACAAGACCTGTTGCACACCGAAGCCATGGCATTGGAGGGACGGGTCGCCCAACTCGTCCAGGCCCTGGAGGAAGCACAACAGGAATGCAGCAACACAATCCACGCCACCCACAACGGCACCACACATGCTGGTGGGGGTGCTGCGAGCCTGACCGGTGGGGGTGTGGGGGTTCCGGGGTTGATCCCGATTGAACCTGATCCCAGGGTTTGGGAGATCAACGAGTCGCGGTATGGTCGTTTCCGCTCGGGAGAAACCTCGCAGGAGACAGGAGCCAATGGGGAGGCATTGGGCCTAGGGGAGCCCGTTGCCGGTGAGTCCGCGGCCATGCCCCGCCCTGAGCCGTGGAAGTACCCAGGCGACAGCGAAGGGGAGGGGTCGGGACCATACGCACAGCGGGGAGCAAACCTGGGTGACTACGCAACACATGAAGCTGCAGCATCCGCCGCAGGATTGATGCAGCCCTTCTGGCCCGATGCGGCGAGAAACCTCATGCACTTCCTCGACAACTCCGGGAAACCACTCGACATGAACACCGACGGTATGCTCAAAGACCTCCCCGAACTACGCGATAGCGCAGAATCTGATTTACAGCAGAAGATCAATGATGCAACCACTAACGCCAAGGCCTCCGGTTACACTGGCCCAGTAACCTATCCTTTCGTCACCAACTGGAAAGATAACTACGCAGACAAGAGCGAAAACCAGAATTGGTTTTATGCTACTGGTGGGTATCAGCACGCCACGGCGGGCACCATCACCGTGTATCCGGATGGCAGTTACACCTACAAGTATCAGGTGCACACCGCTGACCGGTACAACTGGGATGGAGACAAGAAGACTGGAATCGGGCCGTTCACTGTCACCGACAAGCAACTGCAGGAGTTGCACCGCGCCGGCATCGCCCAGGAATTCGATCTTGTCGGCGAATCCTCGGTCAGGACCGGGCCATGACACACCCACCGAGCCGAGCCATACTCGCAGCTGCTGCAATCGTCATGATGCTCAATGCCTGCACCCCGGCCCCCACTGAACCAATCAGCCCCGCTCCTGAGGAAACCTCCATGCCAATTCAGCAAGAAGGCGCTCCCTACCCCGCCGACCTCACCCACCTCGAGGACATCCTCGCCCTCGGGAAAACCACCCTCCCAGAAGGTGCTACTGATATCACAATCACCCCGGCCACCAAATTCGCTGAATCCTACCCTGGAGGCTGGGGATACGTCATCACATACCACGCCGACCCACAACCCATCCGAAACCACATCGACACATACACCGACCTCAAGGGAGAAAATCTCGAGAGTTATCCAGACTCTACAACTTTCTTGCATATCAAAGATATTGATTTCAGCAGTATCCACCACCCGGTAATCACCGGTTTCGGTAAAGTACAACTCGTCATTGAACGCCCCCTCGGTCGGTGCTGGCTCCTCATCCGCGGCGCACCCCGCTGAACCCATGCAACGTTCCAGTCTGAGCAGCAACTCACCAAACAGGACCGGACCATGACCCAGCCACTACGACGAACCATGCTCACAGCCGCGGCAGTGGCACTTGTCGCACTGACTGGCTGCACCAACCCCTTCCCCGGCATCCACTTCACACCCGAAGAAACCACCACCCCCACCGGACAGACAAACGCCCCCTACCCTGCCGACCTCGACCACCTCGACGACATCCTCACCCTCGGGAAAACCACCCTCCCCGAAGGCGCCACCAACATCACCATCACCCCAGCCACCAAATTCGCCGAATCCTACCCCGGAGGCTGGGGATACGTCATCACATACCACGCCCAGCCACAACCCATAAGAGACCACTTCGACACATACACCAGCTTTGACGGAAATTTCCTGGAAAAATACCCAGATGATACCCCTCCATCAAATATCAAGGATATTGATTTCACCGACATTAAACACCCTGTTATCGTCGGGTTTGGCAAAGTAAAACTCGTTGTCGAACGCCCCCTCGGTCGGTGCTGGCTCCTCATCCGCGGCGCACCCCGCTGAAACGCGCCGGCCACGAGAACGATGCGGCTGCTCTTTCTGCAGCAGGGTGAACCGATCCGCGATCACCCCGGCCCGTGGCCCGACCCTGCCGATCTCACGGAGACCCCAACCCGCAGAGTCTCACCGCCTGGCGAGAAACCACATTCCTGGGAGTACGGATACGATAGGGACTCGCAGAGACCGGGAGGTGATGGTGAGTTCAATTCTGCTGGTCTCCCCCACCGGTCCGGCGCCCGACTTCCTGTCGCTGCTGAGTCACGATCTCAGCACCGCCGCGAGCGCGGAGGAGGCCCTGCGTCGCATGGACCTCGTCGACGCCGTCGTCGTCGACGCCCGCGGTGACCTCGCCTGGGCACGCACCGCCACCACCATCATCCGGCAGACCCACCCCGGCATGCCCGTGCTGCTCATGGTCGCGGGCTCGGCTCTGGGACTACTGAGCCATGACTGGGGATTCTCGGATTTCGTGCTCGACGGCTGCGAGGCGGCGGAGGTCGACGTCCGGTTGCGACTGCTGCTGCACTCGGGGGACCAGCCGCACATCCTGGTGGCCGGCCCCATCCGCATCGACGAGGACGCCTACCACGCCACCATCTCTGGCGATCCCCTCGACCTGACCTACACCGAGTTCGAGCTGCTCCGTTACCTGGTGCAGCACCAGGGCAAAGTGCTGACCCGCGAGGTGCTGCTCAGCAAGGTGTGGGGCTACGACTACTTCGGCGGCACCCGCACCGTCGACGTCCACATCCGCAGGCTGCGCGCGAAGCTCGGCCAGTTCGACTATTTCATCGGGACCGTACGCAACGTCGGTTACCGGTTCGCGGCACGTTGGGAGGATCACGATGCCTGAACTCGACCCCCGTGTGACAGCTGCGGCCTGCGAGGCCCACGACGGTTTCAGTCCCCTCAACGATTCCGCCCTCCTGGTGCTGGAGCGCGCCCGGAAGGGTGAGGTGTGGGCTCGTCAGGACGGTTTCGCGGTCCTCGACGACCACGACGGAACCATCCTGGTCGCGGTCTCCCCGGGGGCCAGGGGCAAGGGACTCGGCACATCCTTGGTGGCCGAGGCCGTCGAGGCCCGCCCCGGGCACTCCGTCTGGGCCTTCCGCACCCTGCCCGCCGCCCGCGCCGTGGCGAGGAAACTGGGGCTCCGCCCGGCACGTGAGTTGCTGCGGATGGGTCGTCCCCTCGCGGGCATCGTCCCCGTACCCGCACCCACCGGTTACCGCATCCTCCCCTTCGACCCCGCCGACACCGAGGGGGTGGTGGATGTGAACCGAGTGGCCTTCGCGCACCACCCGGAACAGGGGCGGCTCACCGTCGACGACTTCCAGGCACTGGCCCGGCAGCCGTGGTTCGACGCCGCCGGGCTGCTGGTGGCGCACCACGACGACGAGGTGACAGGTTTTCACTGGACGAAACGCCACGACACGACCATGGGTGAGGTCTACGTCCTGGCGGTCCATCCCGACCACGGGGGCGCCGGCCTGGGACGGGCCCTGCTGACCGCGGGACTGGCCCACATGCACTCCGTCGGCTGCGAGAACGTCGAACTGTACGTCGAGGCCTCCGAGGAACGGGTGGTGACGCTGTATGCCACCACCGGCTTCCGCACACTGAGCACCGACACCGCCTACCGGCCGGGAGGGACGCCGTGACCGGACGCGAGGACGGGAAACTTCCCAAGCACCGCTACTTGGACCGGGAACTGGCCTGGTTGGACTTCAACAACCGGGTGCTGGACCTGGCCCGCGATGTGCAACGCATCCCGCTGCTGGAGCGCGTGAAGTTCCTGGCGATCTTCTCCAACAACCTCGACGAGTTCTTCATGGTGCGAGTCGCAGGATTGAAACGCCGCATCCAGGCCGGGGTGGCCGTGACCGCCATCACCGGTGCCCGGCCGGGGCAGTTGCACGCCTCGATCCTGGAACGCACCGCCGAGCTCGTCGCCGAGCAGTCCCGCCTGTTCCAGCAGGAGATCCGGCCCCAGCTGCGGGCCGAGGGCATCGAGATCCTCGCGTGGGACGAACTGACCGCTGCGGAGAAGGACCGGATGCGCACCCTGTTCGGGGAACGCATTTTCCCGGTGCTGACTCCCCTCGCGGTGGATCCTTCGCACCCGTTCCCCTACATCTCCGGGCTGTCGGTCAACCTCGCCGTGCTCCTGCGCAACCCCGCGACGGGCGCCAGTCAGTTCGCCCGCGTGAAGGTGCCCACCAACCTGTCACGATTCGTGAAACTCGCGGAGGGGCGCTTCGTGCCCCTGGAGGAGATCATCTCCCGGCACCTCGGGCAGCTGTTCGCAGGCATGGAGGTGCTGGACCACGCCACCTTCCGCGTCACCCGCAACGAGGACATCGAGGTGGAGGAGGACGACGCCGAAAACCTTCTCTACGCGTTGGAGAAGGAGCTGCTGCGGCGCAAGGTGGGGCGTCCCCCCGTGCGCCTGGAGGTCGAGGACGACATCGACGAGACGATGCTCGCCACCATCATCAGCGAACTGGACGTCGCGCCCGGCGAGGTCTTCCACCTGCCCGCCCCCCTCGACCTGACGGGCCTGTTCGCCCTGGAGGACTCGCGTCGCGAAGACCTCAAATACCCGGGTTTCCTGCCGATCACCCACCCGGACCTGGCGGAGGTGGAGTCGTCCTCCCCCGCCGACATGTTCAAGGCGCTGAAACGCCGTGACGTGCTGGTACAGCACCCCTACGACTCGTTCGCCACCAGCGTGCAACGGTTCATCGAACAGGCCGCCGCCGACCCGGCGGTGCTGGCCATCAAACAGACCCTGTACCGCACCTCTGGTGACTCCCCCATCGTCGACGCCCTCATCGAGGCCGCCCAGGCGGGAAAGCAGGTCCTCGCCGTGGTGGAGATCAAGGCCCGTTTCGACGAACAGAACAACATCTCCTGGGCCAGACAGCTGGAGCAGGCTGGGGTGCACGTCGTCTACGGCATGGTCGGGTTGAAGACCCACTGCAAACTGTCGCTGGTGGTACGTGAGGAGTCGGGCGGGCTGCGCCGCTACGCCCACATCGGCACCGGCAACTATCACCCCAAGACCGCCCGCAGCTACGAGGACATGGGATTGTTGACAGCCAACCCCGTCATCACCGACGACGTGGCACGCCTGTTCAACCACCTGTCCGGGATCACCCACCAGACCGAGTACCGGCGGCTGCTCGTCGCCCCGCACGGCATCCGCAGCGGCCTGCTGGAACGCATCGAGACCGAGATCACCAACCACGCCGCCGGTTTGCCGTCTGGAATCCGCATCAAGGTGAACTCCATCGTCGACGAGACCGTCATCGACGCCCTCTACCGCGCGTCCCGGGCGGGAGTGAAGGTGGACGTGTGGGTGCGGGGGATCTGCACCATCCGGCCCGGCGTGGAAGGTCTGAGCGAGAACATCCGGGTGCGCTCCATCCTGGGACGGTTCCTGGAGCACTCCCGCATCTACTGGTTCGAGGCGGGCGGAAAGCCGAACGTCGGGATCGGGTCGGCGGACCTGATGCACCGCAACCTTGACCGGCGCGTCGAGGCCGTCGTCGGGTTGTCGAACCCGAAACACATCGCCCGCATCAGAGACCTCTTCGACCGCGCCTTCGACGACCACACCGTCCACTGGGAACTCAAGGACCGCACCTGGTCGGCCCACACCACCGACCCCGAGGGCAGGCAGCTGACCGACCTGCAGGAGGAGCTGATCCGGCTCACCCGCGAGAGGCGGCGCCGATGAGCAAGAAACCGAAGATCGTCTCCGCGGGGGGCGTGGTGCTGCGCGAGCACACCGACGGTCTCCAGGTGCTGCTGATCCACCGGAAACGCTACGACGACTGGTCGCTGCCGAAGGGCAAGGGTGAGACCGACGAGTTGCTGCCGGAGACCGCCGTCCGTGAGATCCGGGAGGAGACGGGGGTGGCTGCCCTGCTGGGGTTGCGGCTTCCAAGTATTCGTTACAAGGTCGGCAAAGGCCCGAAAGCGGTCCACTACTGGCGTTCCGCGGTGCTCTCGCAGCGTCCCCGCCGACCCGACCGCGAGGTGTCGGCGGTGAAATGGTTTCCCGTCGATGCGGCTTTGGAGAAGGCCACCTATCCGGATGAACGCGCCGTAATCGAGGCCGCCGTCGCGGCACCACGGACGAATGCGCTGCTGATCGTCCGCCACGCCAAGGCGATGCAGAGAAAACACTGGTCCGGTGACGACCGGAAACGCCGTCTCTCGGGCCGGGGCCGGGATCAGGCGAAACGCCTCGTCGATGTGCTGTCGGCCTTCGGGGTCGAACGTCTCGTCAGCTCCGCTTCGGCACGCTGCAAGGAAACGCTCAAGCCCTACGCGAAAACCCAGAAGATAGGCATCGAAACCTACGACCAGCTCACCGAGGAGTCCGCGGCGAAGAATCCGAAAGCGGTGCGCAAACTCATGGCGGAGCTGCTGAAAAACCTGGACCGCCCGACGGCGGTGTGCGGGCACCGCCCGGTGCTGCCGGAGATGTACGCGGGCCTGGGTGTCAAGGACAAACCGATGGTGGTCTCGGAGGTGCGTGCACTGCACTTCGGGCCCGGAGGCCTGATCACCATGGAGACCTTCAAACCGACGGCCTAGGATCATTCAGACGTCCCGCCCCTGCGAGATGGGCGAGAATGCGCGAAAGATTCGCCTTCACGACTGCCGGATTGTTCCGGATCAGCTTTTCGTTGAAACCCATTTGCCGGCTCATCCTGCTACTGGAGGTGCGGTTCCGGCACGGGCCGCTCCTTCGTCGCAGCCGGGCCCGACCAGCCTCTGGAGTGAATCCACGCCGCTTCTGGCCCTGACGACGCAAAACCCGGGATAATGTCTGCACGACCAGGAAGGACACACCATGAGCCATCATGACATGGACATGGTGGTCCTGATCGCCTGCGGGGTGCTGCTGGCGGGTGTCGCGGCGGTGCGGATATCGTCGCGCAGTTCCATGCCCGGGCTGCTGCTGTACCTGGGCATCGGCCTGGGGATCGGCGAGGCGGGCCTCGGGATCCGGTTCGACGACGCCCAGCTGGCCTACAACATCTCCGCCCTACTGGTGGGGTTGCTGCTGTTCGACGGCGGGTTCACCACCCGTTGGGCGGAGTTCAGGCCGGTGGCATCCCGGGCCGGACTGCTCGGGACCGTCGGGGTGCTGGTGTCGGTGGCGGTGGCCTCGTCCATCGCGATGCTGGTGTTGGGTGTCGATCTGCGCACCGGGATCCTGATGGCGGCGATGGTCTCGTCGACGGACGCTGCTGCCGTGTTCGCGATCCTGCGTCGCCTGCCCCTGAAGTCAAAGGTGCGCACCACCCTGGAGGGCGAATCCGGTTTCAACGACCCGCCCGCGATCATCATCGTCACCGTCGTGGTCTCCGACGCCTGGAATCAGATGTCGGTGACGGGAATGATCGCGAACGGGCTTTTCCAGCTGACCGCGGGCGCCCTCATCGGGGCGGCGGTGGCGATGGTGGGGCAGGCTTTCCTGCACCGCATCTCCCTGCCGAGCGCAGGCCTGTACCCCTTGGCAACCCTCGCGATCGCCCTGACCGCCTACTCCGTCACCGGGGTCGCGGGCGGTTCGGAGCTGCTGGCCGCCTACATCGCCGGTTTGTGGCTCGGTAACCAGGCCCTCCCCCACCACTCGGCGACGGAGGGTTTCACGGAATCGGTGAGCTGGCTGGCGCAGATCGGTTTGTTCGTGATGCTGGGGCTGCTGGCCTCCCCCAGCCAGCTGCCGGAGGCGATCGTCCCGGCGCTGGTGATCGGGTCGGCGTTGACGTTCATCGCCCGCCCGATCTCCGTGTTCGCCTGCCTGACGCCGTTCCGGGAGAAGCTGAGGACCCAGCTGTTCATCTCCTGGGCGGGGATGCGCGGCGCGCTGCCCATCATGCTGGCGACGATCCCGCTGACGCACCAGCTGCCGGGCGCCTCGCACATGTTCCACGTCATCTTCCTGCTGGTGGTGATGTTCACCCTCGTGCAGGGCCCGCTGCTGCCGAAACTGGCCCCGTGGGCCGGGGTGCTGGAACAGATCTCCCCACGGGAGTTGCAGTTCGACTCCTCCCCGCTCGAAGGCATCAATGCCTCGCTGGTGCAGTTCCAGGTCCCGGACACGGGCCGCCTGGTGGGAATGTGGGTGAACGACCTACGACTGCCCCGCGGAGCCGTGGTCTCCATGATCATCCGCGACAAGAAGATCCTCATCCCGGACAGAACGCTGCGTCTCCAGGATCGTGACGAACTGCTGCTGGCCGTCGACTCCGGCCTCGTGGAACGCGTCCAGGGCCGTTTGACGCTCATCAACGAACACGGCCCACTGGCGCGCTGGGTGGCGTCGGGCCGGAACCGTCGCCGGCTGCTCGACGGCAATTGATGAAGCCCCGAAGCCGGACGGGGGACAGCGGCCTTGCCCATCGCTCGTCCCGTGCACGGCTCGAGAATTTCCCCGAGAGCAATTGTCCCCCGCCTCTATCGAGACGAGGGACCAATCCGTGCGCGAGAGAGGAGTTGAACCTCCACGCCCTTGCGGGCACTGGCACCTGAAGCCAGCGCGTCTACCATTCCGCCACTCGCGCGTCCGGGGAGGAACTTTAGCACGACTGCACGTGGAGAGCACAACTCGAGGCCCAGGATCTGTCCGGCCCCGTCCTCCAGGGAACGAGAGCCTCTCAGGGCCGCTGCCGATTGCCGTTCCCTTGCCCCACCGCGCCGAGGACAAGACGCTGCGAACAACGACCAAGGAATCGCCCCACCCGGATCGACGAGGGACAGCAGATTTTCCCGGATGTGTGGAAACGGACCCATCTGCAGGGTCCAGGCATCACCTGTCCGATCGGGCCGTGGAAGGGCTGACCGTGGCCGACACCAGTCCCAGAAACGGTTCCTCACCCGGTGGACGCTGATCCAGCACCGTGCGATCCTTGTAAACCCCAGGATGTCCAGCACCTCTCGCCAGGCCACCCTGTCGAAGGGCCCTCTTACCATGTTGAACCAGGAGGTACGAATGAGCAACAACCAGTGGCCCGACCCCAACGGCCGTCCGCAGCAGGGATACTCCCAGCAACCATCCTTCGGCAGCCCTCAGTCCCAGCCCGGATATCAACAGCCCCAGCCCGGTTACTCCCAGCCCGGATATCAACACCAACCCGGATATCAACAGCCCCAGCCCGGATATCAACAGCCCCAGCCCGGTTACTCCCAACCCCAGCCTGGATATCAGCAGTCCCAGCCCGGGTACCCGCAGTCCGGATACGGTCAACAGGGTTATCAACCCGCCTACGGATCCACCGGTCAGGGTATGCCCCCGAAAAGAGGCAACACGGTCCTGATCGTCGCACTCGCGGCCGTTCTGGTGGCCATCGCCGGCTTCGCGGCCTGGTGGCTCCTCGGCCGGAACAACCAGCCAAACACCACCCCCTCCACCAGCACACAGACCGCCACACAGACAACCCAAAAGTCCGAGGAACCCTCACCCAGCCCCACCAGAAAAACCACCCGCCCCACAACCAGGACGTCATCCGAAACCCCCAAAACCACACCCGAGATGCCCACCTCATTCGGCGACTTCACCCAGAGCACGACGACGGGCGAGAGAGGAACAAGAGAGTACTCGAATTCGGCCAAGGATTCGTTCCGCGCCGCCTACGACGAGGGAAGCACCGTAGCCGATTTCACCTACCTCATCAAAAACGTCAAATCAGAAGGCAAATGGTCCTGCGGCGAAGCCAAGACCGGAACCATGTGCCTGACCGATACCTATTCCGGCGTTCTCGGGACGCTCATGCCCAAGAACAAATCGACATCAGAGGTGGCGAAAGTTTCAGACGCCTTCCTGGAAGCCTGGAAGTAATTGTGTGCAGCCAGAGCCACACGGAAAGACCCCGGACGGGTCAACCCCGGCAGCCCTACCATGACACCAGGAGGCAGGAATGAGCAACAATCAGCAACCCGGCTACGGACAACAACCACAACCCAGCTACGGACAACAACCACAACCCAGCTACGG
>CALLVV010000096.1 GCA_938012815.1 uncultured Propionibacteriaceae bacterium | reverse complement strand
AGAATCGACGCGGCCGTCGGATCATCCCCGCCCTCGCGGGGAATATATGCGCCTTGCCGAGGAGGGTTTCCCCGACGCGTTGCGGGCGCCGACGGGATCGGGCAAGACGGCCGTGGTCCTGGCCTATGTGTGGCGGTTGCTCTTCCATCCCGATACCTCGGTTCGGGCGGCGACCCCGCGACGACTGGTCGTCCTCCTGCCATCGCGCACGCTGGTGGAGCAGTACGAGGAAACGGTCCGTGGCTGGCTCGACCAGCTCGGGCTGTTGGATGCGGTCGGCGTGCACGTGCTCATGGGTGGCCGTGATATCCGGTCCTCCCAGCAGGACTGGCGCATGAACCTGCACCGCCCCAGCATCGTCATCGGCACCATCGACATGGGGGTGTCGCGGGGGCTTGCGCGAGGATACGGAACCTTCCGGGCGTCCTACCCGATCGACTTCGCGCTCATCGGGAACGGTGCCCTGGTTGTGGTCGACGAGGTCCAGCTCGCGCCCCAGGCCACCGCCACCCTGCGCCAACTCGCGGCTTTCCAGCGGGAACTCGGCACGGCGGAGCCGAGCCGGCTCATGATCATGTCGGCCACCATCGATGAAAGCGTCCTGGATACCGTCGACAACCCCTGGGAGGGTGCCGACGTGCTGGGGATCGACGAGTCGTCGGAGTCCCCGGAGCTGCTCCGGCGCATGTCGGCCGAACGAACGATCAAGGAATTTCCCCCGGTCGACAAACCGAAGGAGTTCGCCGCTCAGATCATCGAACGCCACCAACCCGGGACCCTCACCCTGGTGGTGGTGAACACGGTTGATGCCGCCGTCGACGCCTACCGGGAGGTCGGCAAATTGGCCCCGGACGAGTCCAGGTTGCTGATTCACTCCCAGTTTCGTGGGGTGGAACGCAAGGCCCAGCTCGAGAAGCTGCGCGGGATTGCGCGCGACGGAGGGATCGTCGTCGCGACCCAGGCGATCGAGGCCGGGGTGGACATCGATGCCCGCACCCTCATCACCGAGGCCGCCCCGTGGGCGTCCGTCGTCCAACGGGCCGGGCGCTGCAACAGGGCTGCCCGATACCCGGTGGGAGAAGCGGTGGTTCACTGGCGTGAATCCGCCAAGGGACACCCGTACGACTCGGAACAGGTCGCGTGCGCGGTCGGGGCCTTGAGGCGCGCGGAGGGCATGTCGTTGACCAGTGCCCAGCTCCACCGGTTGGGCGACGACATACCGCCGGAGGATCTGGAACTGCGCATCCTGCGTCGCTGCGACTTCCGTCAACTGTTCGACACCACCCCTGACCTGACGGGCAACGACATCGACATCAGCTGCTACATCCGTCCTGACAAGGACCTCGACGTTCAGTTGGCCTGGATACCGAACGGCTCCATTGCGCAAGGGAAGCTGGCGGCTGAGATTCCCGGCCAGCCGCTCCGCTGTGGCGTTTCGATGAGCCGGGCGAAGAAACTGTTGAACCGGAAGGACAACAGGGAACGAAGAGACCAGCGGGCCTGGACCTTCTCGATCCAGGATGACTGTTGGGTTCCCGTACGGGCGGATCAGCTGCGACCCCAACAGCTGATCCTGCTGGAGGCCGGGCTCGGCGGCTACAGCATCGAACACGGCTTCGACCCTGGCGAGAAGCACACGGTCCAGGACCACGTCGATGCGCACAACCTCTCGGATGCGACTACTCCCGAGAGCATTACCGGTTCCCAGGACACCGGGGCCAGAGGAAACGGATGGGTCACCCTGCACCAGCACCTCGCGGACACTCGGGAACAGGTCGAGGCCCTCGCCAAGGTGCTCCGTCCGGCCGGGATCGACGACACACACCTGCACGCAGCGGCTGTCGCCGGTGTGCTCCACGACCTCGGCAAGGCCCACCATGACTGGGCGCGGGCCCTGCTGGAGGCGAACGCGGACACACCTCCCGATGACCCGGAACAGCTGTACGCGAAATCTCCCGGAACTGCCCCACTCCGAGTGGGGCGCGAACTCATGGTGGGCGATCAGAAGAATGCCCGGGCGGAGCGACGTTCCGGATTCCGGCACGAGCTGATCTCGGTGTTCATGCTGCGTACCGATGCTGGACGGCAGCTGCTGATCGACCTGGGAGTGGAGCCTGAGCTGCATCCTCTCGTGTTGTATCTGATCGCGGCGCATCACGGACACATCCGCATCACTGCCCGCGATCCCCGCTACGACGGAGTTGACGGCCTGAGTTTCCTCGGATGTGTCGATAAAGAACCCATCAATGCTGTGACGCTGCCCGGAATCGAGCTGCCCGAATCGGTGGTTGACCACGGCATCTTCCGGAGCGGGCCCGAGTCCTGGACCACCAACGCCCTGGCTCTTCTGGAGCGCCTCGGACCGTTCCGTCTGGCCTATCTCGAAACCTTGGTGCGCATGGCCGACTGGCGGGCCAGCGCCAACCTCGAACTCCCCGTCGTGGAAGGAATCGAAGAATGACCACACACGTGTTTCCCGGCCTGGGGTGTGTTCCCCTGATCAACTACCTGGCGGCGCTCGGGGTGGCCAGGGGAATCTCCGAACAGGCCGATCCTGCGGCGCGGTTCGGCTGGCGCGACGGTGTGTTCCACATGGACACCGAGGTGGAGGACGTCGCCGAGTTTTTCGTCCGGGATTTCGTTCCCACTCCGGTTTTCTCTCCGTGGAATGCCGGCAGTGGTTTCGGTGCGAAAGACAAGACACCGTTGGAATACATCCGGATATTGGAATCCTCCACCGCACACAGGCTTGCGCCCTACCGAAATACTCTTGCGGTGATTCGGTCGGTGTTGGCCGCGAAATCGGAAAAAGGATGGACGAAGGAACGCTTCGTGCAAGAACTCCGCAACCGACTTCCAGATGATGCCTTGCCGTGGATGGACGCCAGTGTGGTCCTCACCGCGAAAAAGACGGAGTACCCTCCCATTCTCGGCACAGGGGGAAATGATGGCCGACTGGATTTCAGCACCAACGTTCACCAACGGCTGGAGGACGTTCTGCCGGAGCTCGATGCGAACCCCGAACGCAGCCGGGCGTGGATGCGGGATCTGCTGTGGGGAAGGTCGACAGAGAAACTACTCGCTGCCTCCGTAGGCCAGGGCGATCCTGTCGGGGCGGGAACCCCCGGTTCCTCCGCGTTCGGCAGCGCCGACGCCATGGTCAACCCTTGGGCTTTCATTCTCATGGTGGAAGGGGCCATGCTGTTCGCCGCCTCGGCCGCGAAAAGACTGGGTGAACAGAACTCCAGGGTGGCTATTCCCTTCACCGTCTCCTCCAGCCCGGACGGACCGATCCCGGGTGCAGTGAACGAGGAAGGCCGCGGCGAGCTGTGGGCGCCTCTGCTGGAGGGCGTCACGCTGACGGAGCTACGTCAGGTCTTCGAGGAGGCGCGGGTTTCCTGGGACGGAAGAACCGCCAACAACGCTGTCTCCATGTATGCGGCGGCGCATTCCTACGGTGTGAACAGGGGCATTTCTGCTTTTCAGCGTTTCGGTTTCCTCAAACGAAACGGCTTGGCCTTCGTCGCCGTCCCGCTGGATCACATCAAGGTGAAGGCGCGCCCGGAGGTGGTCATGGCCAAGAAACCGCTGCGTCGCGTCCGGACGTTCCACAAGGCCAGTGGAGCGGCATCCCAATCCGCGGCGCGCCGATTCGACGCGAGCGTGACGGCTTTCGTGCGGGACCCCGAGTGGTGGAATGGAATCGCCATGCTTCGGGCTCAGACCGAGCTGGAGCTGACGGCCTTGCGCTCCCGGAAAAACCGTGAGGAACTGGGACATCCCTCGAAGCTGGTGCCGGCGAATGCCGTCATCCCTGTGTGTCAGGAGCTGTTCCTCAAAAGCCCCGAGGCGCGGATTGCCGCCGGGATCGCCTCCGCGACCTTCCTGCCGCCCACTGCTTCCCAACAGAACGGGGGAAGCGGCGGGCAGCCCATTCGTCGGCTGCTCGTCGGCGCCGATCCCAAGAATCCCAAAGATCCGATCGACCCCGAGGTGATGGTGCCCGGTCTCGGAGTCAGACCCACCGTCGACGTGCTGGCGGACCTGGTGGTGTGGCTGGCGCAGCATCCGGGGGAGGACACCCGCCCGGCCCGGGGATGGCTGCCCTTCCTGTCTCATCGGTACCTGGTGCCCTGGACCGACATCCACGCCTGGGTTGGGGGACTTCTCGACGACGACCTCGTCACCCATCACCTGCTGGCTTTCCTGGCCGTCGATTGGAGCGGCAGAAAGTACATGGACAACATGACATCGGATGGCAAGTGCTTGTTCTTGGACCCGACCTTGGCGATTCTCCAGGCCCTCGCGTCCGGGTCCGTGCGCGTGCGGGGAACAGCGCCGGATGCGACGGGAGTGGCGGTGGGGCTCGAACCCGGCTGGCCCCTTCAGTTGCGTGCCGACCGTGTCGCTGACGTACACCGCGCCGCGAGCGGTGTGATCAACCGAGGAACGGTCAGTCTCCCTTGGCCCAAGGAAACCGACATCCAGGTTCACACTCATTCCACACGTATGTCCCAGCCCGGCCTGGGACCACGAATTCTCGCGGCTCTGGCAGCGCCCTCGAAGCCCTGGGCGCTCAGAAGGAGCGCACCAGAAGTCGAGAACACAGAGTCTTACGAAACCACCGACCTCTACGAAGGAGCACTGCAATGACCAGCACCGTCCTCAATCTGACCCTCCGGTCCGCCGTCGGATTCCGGTTCCAGCCAACCGGGTTCCCCGATCTCGGAGCGGCCACCTACCAGGCCCATGTGCCCGGCGAGGGGTGGGTGCAGGCCCTTCACCTGGAGTCGCCCCAGTCGATGGCGAACCGGTTGGAACTGTGCACCTGGGATTCGGCGGCCAACGACCAGGCGGAGGCTCTGCATGGCCTGCCGTATGTGCGCGTCGTCGATGCTGACGGTGGGTTCCTGACCAGCTCCCGTCTCGAGGCCCACAGACTGGCCAGCGCCTACCTGATGGACGCCACGATTGACGGTGAGACCGGAAAGGACTGGCTGAAGAACAGACTCGGGTTGGTCAAGGGCAGGCTGGTGGATCACCGCGCTCTCGCCAAGGCCATTTTTGATCTGGACCCGGTGTCCCTGATCCATGGTGTGTTCTTCGCTCAGAAACCGTGGCCCTCCCAGCCGAAGATCGCCCGGGCCATCACCTGTTTCATCGACGCCCTTGACGTGCGTCCTGCGGTCTCCGGCGGGGTGAAGACGGATTCGGTGAACCCCAGCAACGAGGATGGGCGGGGAGCCAAGGAGGGGTACGGCATGGTGCCGCACCAGCGGGTCGAGTACACGGCCCGCGACATTACAGCGTTCGTCGTCGTGGATCATGGGCAGATTCAGTCCTATGGTCTCGGCGAGAAATCCGAAGCGGTGTTGAACGCCCTCGTCGATTTCGAACTGGCCAGCTTGTTCAGGCAGGACGGCTTGCGGCTGCGCACCGCATGCCATCTGGTCGTGGATCAAGGTTGTGAGGACCTCGCCAAGATCCCCACCCTGGATGAAGCCACCGCGAAGCTGCGGCAGGCCATCGACCAGCACGGTGAACTTGCGTCGATTTCGGAACTGAAATGGACCGGCGGAGGGAAGTGACCGTGCCTACCCAGGTGGCTCTGCGTTTTGTCACAGGGAAGTACCACGCGAACGGGTGGGACCACGCCCTCAACGAGGGGATCAGTGAGTGGCCGCCGTCACCCTGGCGGCTGCTCCGCGCCCTGATCAGCGTCTGGCACACCCGCTGCGACGACATACCTGAGGAGACGATCGACGATCTGCTGACCGGGCTCGCCACCGAACCTCCGGAATACTTGCTGCCGGATGCCAGGCCGGCGCAGACCCGGCACTGGATGCCCAATCCCGATTTCCTTGACGGCATCAACCAGTCCACGTCGCTCCAGCTCGATCCTCGGCTGAACCTGGACAACGAGACCGAGGTGCTGATCCGCTGGCCAAACCTCACCCTGCTCGCCGGACAGCGTGACGCCCTGGACCGACTGTTGAGGGGATTGCCCTACCTGGGGCGGGCGGAGTCGCGATGTGCGGCCCGGCTGCTGTCCGACGAAGCTTCCGGGCAGAAGAAAGGATGGGTCCATCCTTCTGAGACGGGAAACACCCAGGTGCTGGTGCCCGACCCCGATGTGACCAGACAGCAACTCGAGGTCTCTCCGACGCAGATGCGCAAGGCCCGTCTCCGATACCCCCGTGGTTCCCGTTGGGTTCGGTACGAGTTGCCCGGAGAAGTTCTCGGTGCTCCTGCCCGTCGCGAGGTGAATGACCTGCTCAGACCCACGACCGTTCGGTGGCGGCTGGAACCCACCGCCCCCTTCCGTGTCGAGGACGGCATTCTCGCCGCCCATGGGCTCCGGGGCCGCATCCTCGGCACCAAGAAGGAGAACACGGACCTGCGGCAGCAGGGCAGCGGAGTCGAGGCGCTGGCCGGACACCACGATGCTTTCGGTGACGGTCCCCAGCATCGGCATCCCCACTGGCTCTGGCTGCCGACGGTGGGTGCTGGCGGTGAGCTGATGGGGCAGGTGGAGGACCTGGTGCTGTGGGTGCCCGACGGAATACCTGCCGACACGCTTTCCCGGCTGGCCGGGGCGAGATACCTGCCGCGCTGGAGCAACGCGCCCAAGGGGTATCGCTCCGGAGCTGAACTGCACCTGCAGTTGATGGGACCCGTCGATGCGGTGATGCGCGAATACACCAGCGCCGATGCCACCACGTGGGTTTCCGTGACCCCGTTCCTGACCGACCGTTTCCCCAAGCAGAACAAACCGCGGGAGGAGTTCGCGCAGAAACTCGTGGAACGTGAACTCGGTTTCCGCCACCCCGGAGGCGCGCCGCCGGTGAGGGTGACACTGCTCGCCGACTGGGAGAACCGGGACGTGGTGAGGTTCCGTCGATACCGCTGGAACGAATCGATGGCGCAACGTCGCCGCGGAATGCTGCTGCAGCTGGACTTCGACGAACCCCTGCCGAAGGGTCCCGGGGAACGTCCGGAGCCTCTGGTGCTCGGATCTCTCTCGCATTTCGGTTTCGGATTGTTCCGTCCGGTGGAGCGATAACCATGTCGGAACGGGGGGAGTACTCGGCGGGACCGCAGCTGGTTCCCGCGAGGATGCTGAACGAATTGGTGTACTGCCAGCGGCTGTTCCACCTCGAATGGGTGGATGGTCGCTGGGCTCACAACGACGACACGGTCCAGGGGTCGGTGGCCCACGACGCGACGGACCGGCGTTCCGGTCGGATGCCCGC
Source organism: uncultured Propionibacteriaceae bacterium (assembly GCA_938012815.1). Classification (GTDB taxonomy): domain Bacteria; phylum Actinomycetota; class Actinomycetes; order Propionibacteriales; family Propionibacteriaceae; genus Arachnia. The sequence goes on along the minus strand of CALLVV010000096.1, from coordinate 27,864 downwards.
ACCCGATGAGGAGGAGAAACCGTTCACCTCGATCCAGGTGGCGTTGTCGGATCCGGACCTCGGGGTGACGGCTGTCATCGACCGGGTGGACCACGAGGACGGATCGTCGAGTCCCGTGGACATGAAGAAGGGATCCGGCCCCAGAGACGGCGGAATGTGGCCCGCCGACCGGGTGCAGGTCCTGACCCAGGCGGTGTTGCTGCGACGTGCCGGGTATTCGGTGAACCGCGCCGAGATTTCCTATCTGGGATCGCATCACAGGGTTTCGATCGAGGTGGGGCCGGATGCGGAGACGGAGGTGCGGGAGCTGGTGGCGTTGGCACGGAAGGTGGCCGCGCAGGAACTTCCGCCCCCGCCGCTGTTGAACGACCCGCGCTGCCCTCGTTGCTCACTGGCGCCGCTGTGCATGCCCGATGAAACGAACTATCTGCTCGAACGTTCCAGTGAGCAGCCGCGTCGGATCATCGTCAAAAATCCCGACACCAGACCCGTCTACGTGAACACGCAGGGGGCGTCGGTGAAGGTTTCCGGTGGCCGACTGCTGGTGGTGGTCAAGGGCGAGACGGTGGCCGAACGTCGACTCCTCGACGTTTCCCAGCTGTGTGTTGTGGGAAACGTGCAGATCACCATGCAGGCGCTCAAGGCGTTGTGGCGCAGAGGTGTGGTGGTGATCTGGCTCAGCTACGGGGGGTGGCTCGACGGATGGTCGCAGGGACCGATGAATGGTCACGTGACGCTCAGGCGACGTCAAGTGCTGGCGAGTGTCCACGGCCTGCGGTTCGCGCAGCAGATGATCCGGGGAAAGATCCACAACCAGCGGGTGCTGCTGCGTCGCAACGCGAAGGTACCGCTGGATGATTCTGTTCTGGACCAGCTCAAGGAACTGGAGACAATGACCGAATCCGCTGCGTCCTTGGAGACGCTGCTCGGGATCGAGGGCACGGCGGCGCGACTGTACTTCGGGCAGTTCCACAAGTTGCTGTCGCCCCGATGTGAGGTCGCGGCTGAGTTCCAGGCGCACGGCAGGGCGCGACGCCCACCACCCGATCCCGTCAACGCGGTGCTCGGGTTCTGCTACAGCCTGCTGACGAAGGATCTCGTCGCGGTGTTGACCGGGGTGGGGCTGGACCCTTTCCTCGGGGTGCTGCACCAGCCCCGCTACGGCAGACCCGCCCTCGCCCTCGACCTGGCCGAGGAGTTCCGCGCCCTCGTTGCGGAATCCGTGGCGTTGCAGTGTTTCAACAACGGTGAAATTAACGAGAAGAGCTTCATGCGGGGACATCTCGGGGTGGTTCTGACCGCGGACGGACGACGCTCCGTCATCCAGGCGTACGAACGTCGCCTCGAAATGGAGCTGAAACATCCGCTGTTCGGGTATCAGGTGTCCTATCGAAGAGTGTTGGATCTCCAGGCGCGAGTGCTGGCGGCTTCCTTCACGGGAGAACTGGATTCCTACACCCCATTGATGACGAGGTGACCCATGGCTCGACGACGATATCTCATCTCCTACGACATATCGGATCCCAAACGGCTGCGAGCCACCTTCAAGCTTATGAAGGGCTACGGGAAGTGGCTTCAGTATTCGGTATTCGTGTGCGACCTGAGCAAGGCGGAACTCGCGATGTGGGAACGGGACATCCGTGATGTGATCGCACTCGCCTACGATTCGGTGGTGGTGATCGACCTCGGTGCACCGCAAGACGCCGACATCCGTATGCTTGGGGTACCGCGTAGATTGCCAGACGAGGGACCCGTGGTGGTGTGAGCCGCTGCGAGACCTGTGGTCGTGTCGTCTCCCCCAGGGAGCACTCGCAGGGGTTTGACCAGGTGTTTTACCCCGTGACAACTCAACAGAGTGTTGTTGCGGGGGACTGTGGTGCGGAGCGCTCGCAGACGCTGGTAAAGTTGCTTGTCAGGACCGCCTTCCGAGGCGAGCCATTGTTCCGGTCTTTCAGGCCGGACTTCATTGAGACTAGCGTTGCGGGAACGCGGCGTCCCAGCCCGAGTGGCATTGTTCCGGTCTTTCAGGCCGGACTTCATTGAGACAGGATCACCGGCGACCCGGTATAGGTTGTCAGCTCCAGATTGTTCCGGTCTTTCAGGCCGGACTTCATTGAGACGGCAATGTTCATCTGGACTTGCGTTCCGAGACGCCGGGAATTGTTCCGGTCTTTCAGGCCGGACTTCATTGAGACGGAAGGTCGTCATGCGGTGGCTGCTGGCCACGTGGCCAATTGTTCCGGTCTTTCAGGCCGGACTTCATTGAGACACCAGACACCGGGTTAGGGTCGGCCACCCATCCCAGGAGATTGTTCCGGTCTTTCAGGCCGGACTTCATTGAGACTGAACCCATTCGTCATGCTTTTCACGCCAGTACCCCGTAATTGTTCCGGTCTTTCAGGCCGGACTTCATTGAGACGCGTCCACGGCGGTCGTGTTCCACCACCATTTGCAACATTGTTCCGGTCTTTCAGGCCGGACTTCATTGAGACCAGGCTGAGGTCAAGCCCGGTGTCTACGAGACCCGCACCATTGTTCCGGTCTTTCAGGCCGGACTTCATTGAGACATGATTTGGGCGTTCGTCGCGCCCTGATACCTGGGGATTGTTCCGGTCTTTCAGGCCGGACTTCATTGATAGCCCGATCAGTGCGGCACGTTGATCGGCGGGAAGGGTGATTGTTCCGGTCTTTTGGGTCGGTGTTTATGGCTAATGTGATGGCAAGCTTGGGCAGCTGTTTCTCGGCGTTGGTTATTGTTTTCGCGGATGAGGGAGGTCGCTCTGGGGTGGGATGGTTTCGACACGGCCTGCTTGCTTCGCTCGCGGGCCGGCTCACCCGGTGTTCTGCGGGTTTTGTGATTGGGTCGGGTCGATCGGGGCGTGGTAAGAATGCCTGGCCCATTTCCCGCGAAGACTTTTCCTCCGAAGGCAATCCCGCACGCGGGATTGCCTTCGGAGACTCCTGCGACCTTCTATGCGTGCAGGTGTTCCTTGTGTCTCGCTGCGACCTCTTCTGATTCCAGCTGTAGGGTGCAGTGCTCGATACGGATTTCGTGATGCGCTATCAGGCATTCCTGGATTTCGGCGAGGATCTCCTGTGAGTGCCCGTCGGTGAAACATTCGTCGGTGAGGACCACATGGGCCGTCAGGACCGGAAGCTCGGTGGAGACGATGGAGGCGTGGAGGTCGTGGACCCCCTTGACGTGAGGCTTTTCCATCAGGTGCTGCCTCACCTTGGTCAGGTCCAGTTCGGTGGGGGTGGCCTCCAGCAGGATCGATCCCGATTCCCGCAGCAGTTTCAGGGCGCGCGGCACTATCAGCGCGGCCACGAGAAGCCCGGCGACGGTGTCGGCGCGGGTCCATCCGGTCAGGGCGATCACCACGGCGGAGACGATCACTGCCACTGACCCGAGGGCGTCGTTCAACACCTCCAGGAAAGCGGCGCGCATGTTCAGGTTGCTGTCCTTGCCGCCCAGCAGCACGAACAGCGACGCAACGTTGCCGAGCAGGCCGATCACACCGATGACGGCCACCCCGCCCGCCTCCACCTCCGGAGGGGCGAGCAGGCGAAGCACACCCTCGTAGATGGCATATCCGCCGACGCACAGCAGAATCGCGGATTGCGCCCCCGCGGACAACACTTCCGCGCGCTGCCATCCCCACGTGTGACGCTCCGAGGGGGGACGTTTCATCAACGTCGCCGCGACGAGCGCCACCACCAGACCGACGGAGTCGGTCAGCATGTGCCCGGCATCGACGAGCAGCGCCAGGCTGTCGGTCACGATCGCGCCTACCACCTCGGCGGCGAAGATCACCCCGGTGATCCCCAGCGCGATCCCGAGGCGGGTCCGGTTCGTCGAGCCGTGTGCGTGGTTGTGGCTGTGCCCATGCCCGTGGGAGTTGCCGTGACTGTCGTGCCTGTGGGCTGTGCCGTCGTGCTTGTCGTGGGTCTCGGTGTGGTGCTCGCTCATGGTGCGTCGACTTCCGGTTCGCAGATGACGGGGACCTCACCGGTTGCGACCAGGAGGTCGTCGGCGGCTGCCAGGAGGTTCGTGGTCAGTTCTGGTTCGGCCAAGGAATAGAAAGTGGCACGGCCCCTCACCCGCGCGGTCAGCAGTCCGCTGTCCCGCAGCCCCCGGACGTGGGCCGACACCGTGGACTGCGCCAGCCCCAGGTGCCCGACGAGATCGGCCACCCGGTGCTCCGACAGCATCAGGTGCTTGACGATGGCCAGCCTGTTCGGGTCGGCGAGGGACCGGAACAGCGTCGCTGCCATCTCGGTCTCGGTGTCGGGAGTTCCCGTCTCTTTCATCGTCATGAGACGATGATAACGGTCGATGGCGATGATGCCAAGGGGTTTTGGCGGCGAAATCTGCCGTGTACCCTCCAACGAGTAAGCCTAACCTTGGCCAGACGGAGAACGACATGCCAAACCCCTGGGAGATCTACGACGCCCTGATCGACGCGATCCCGGAGGAGGTGACCCTGACCACGGTGAACGTCGGCGCCCAGTGGACCCGGGTGATCAACTCGGCGGGCGGCATCGGCATGGCGTGGACCATGAACGTCAAGACCCGCCCTGACATCTTCCCCGGGGTCACCCTCGATGGCATCCCGCTGCGCGAGGCTGCAGGCCTGATCCGCAGCTGGAACCTTGCGGAGGCCTCCATCGGGCAGGCCGCCATCAACTCCTGGCACGGCCGCCCGGAAACCGCCGAGGCGAACGGTTTCGTCCCCACCGGGCAGGGCATCAACTGGGGCATGGTCTTCGACCCCTACGCCACCGATGTCGCGGGCAAGAGGGTCGCGGTGGTCGGGCACTTCCCCTTCGCTCAGAAAGCCCTCGAGGCGGCGGGGGACTACATCTGCCTGGAACGCAACCCGCAGCCCGGCGACTACCCTGACTCCGCCTGCGAATACCTCCTGCCCGAATGCGACTACGTGTTCATCTCCGGTTCCGCCTTCGTCAACAAGACCGCGCCACGCCTGATCGAGCTGTCGCGCAACGCCCACACCGTGCTGGTCGGCCCGTCGGTTCCGCTCAACCCGGTGCTTTTCGACCACGGCGTCGACACCGTCACCGGGTTCGTCTCCCCGAACCCGCAGCAGCTCGACCGCGCCTTGGCGGGTGTCAACATGAAGGGCATGTTCGCCGCCGGGTACCGTGTCCACCAGCATCGTCCCGCCTGATCAGCAAGGAGATCCCATGGCCGAACAGAACCCGGTTCCCGTCAACACCCCCGATATCTTCGGCACCCCGGAGGTGTCGGGTAGCGGTGGGACGATGACCGTGATCGACTCCGTCGCATCCGCCCCGGAAACCGATCCGTCGCGCCCACGCCCCGGCGTGCGCAGGCAACTCCAGGGTGATGGGGCCAACGTCATCCTCATGAACTTCGCGCCGGGCCAGTGCCTCGACGACCACAAGGCAGCGCACCCCATCCTGGTGCAGTGCGCGCAGGGCAGGCTGCTGTTCACCTGCGGCGACGACGTGGTGGAGATGGGGCCGGGGGTCGTGCTGCACCTGACCAGTCACCTCACGCACCGCGTCGACTGTCCCGCCGACGCCCCCGAAAAAAACGTCCTGATCCTGACCATGCTGACGGGTCAGCGCCACCAGTGACCACGGCTGCCTGCCCCGGGTTTTCCGAAGAAGAAGTGAGCGTCGTCCCCGTTGACTAAAGTTCATGCATGATCATCTACAGGGGTTGGGGCGGAATGGGCATAGCTCTGCCCGTTCTAGGGGCCGGCATCATGCTGGCGATCGCTTCGTCGCTCAAACTGTCCGACGCGATGTTTCTGAAGTTGGCCCTCGTCGGGGGCTTGCTGGGTGCCGTGGGGGCATGGTTCCTGGGGCGATGGCTGAACCAGAAGCGCCCCTTCGTCAAACTGGAGGAGTGGAAGGCGGAGCGGCGCGTGGAATTGTGCTCCCTGGTGGATCAGGGACAGTTCCAGATCGCTCCCGGCGCTCCTGCCCCCACCAGCAAGGAGGAGGGCTACGCGCAGGTGGAAGAGCTGCTTGAGCGCGAGGCCCGGGACCTATTGCCGAGGATGCTCAATCAGCACTCCCTCTACGGAGTGCCGCTCCACATGGTGGGTCTGGGGATCGGGGTACTGACCCTGGGAGGTTTCATCGCGTCCTTCTTCGTGTCGTGACCTCGATGTGTTGTTGAAATAATCAAAACTCCTCACCGCAGAGCCGGGAACCCGTTAACATTCGGGCATGATCATTTATCGTGGCTGGGGGCTTCTGGGGGCTGGCATCCCTGTATTGACCGCGTTCGCCATCGGTGCCCTACCGATGAGTCTGTATGGGAACAAGAGCGCGATTGCCAATATCTTCGTCGCTCTCGGTGCGCTCGTCGGTGGTGCCCTGGGTTTTCTGTGTGGGCGATGGCTCAATGTGATACGTCCCCGCGCCAAGGTCGCCCAGTGGCAGGAACAGCGACGCGCCGAGCTGCGCGCCCGCGTTGATGCGGGCCAGTTCCAGATGGCCCCCGGCGTCCAGGCCCCTGCCTCCAGGGAGGAGGGCTACGCCCAGGTCGAACAGCTGATCGCTGCGGAGAGCCCCGAGATACTCAGCCAGCTCAAGAACATCCACACCCTTTTCTACATCCCAATGCAGTGGTTCGCGGTCGGTGGGGGAGTGGCGATGTTCTGCGGGTTCTTGTCGAACGTGTTCCGCTGAGGTCGATGGTTCCTCAGCCCGCGGAGGGACGCAGCAGGGGATAGAGAATCGTCTCCCGGATGCCCGCTCCCGGGCTGAGGAGCATCACCAGGCGGTCGATGCCGAGCCCCAGGCCACCCATTGGTGGGGCCCCGTACTCGAGGGCTTCCAGGAAGTCCTCGTCGAGTTGCATTGCCTCCGGATCCCCGGCGGCCGCGGCGAGGGACTGGCTGACCAGCACCTCGCGCTGGATCACCGGGTCAATGAGTTCGGTGAAGCCGGTGCCGCGTTCCATGCCGCCGATGATCAGGTCCCAGGCCTCGATCTTCCCGGGCTCGGAACGGTGCGGGCGGGCGAGCGGCTGCGCGAGCGACGGATAGTCGTGGACGAAGGTCGGCTGGATCAGCTTGGGCTCCACGAGATCCCCGAACAGCTCCAGCGACAACTTGCCGGCGTTCCACTTCGGGTCGTACTCCACCGCGTGCTCGTCGGCGATTCCTCGGAGCTCATCGAGGGAGGTCGCGATGGTGATCTCGCGACCCGCTGCCTCGCTCAACCCGTCGAAGAACGGCAGCCACCGCCACTGACCGTCGAGATCGATGGTTCCCTTATCGGTGTCGACCTGCCGGGAACCGACGGCGTCGGCGGCGGCGACGATGATGTCGTGGATCAGCTGCGCGATGGTCCGCTGATCACCCCACGACTGGTAGGCCTCCAGCATCGTGAACTCCGCGGAGTGCGACGAGTCGATGCCCTCGTTGCGGAACACCCGCCCCATCTCGTAGACACGATCCGCGCCACCGACCATGGTGCGTTTGAGGTGCAGCTCCAGCGCGATGCGCAGGCTCATGTCGATGTCGAAGGCGTTCAGGTGCGTGGTGAAAGGCCGGGCCGCGGCACCGCCGTGGACGAGCTGCAGCTGCGGGGTCTCCACCTCGATGTAACCCTGCCGGTACAGGGTGTCGCGAATGGCGTGGGTGATGGCGGCGCGGTTGCGCACCATGGCGCGCGCATCTTCCCGGGCGATCAGGTCGACGTAGCGGCGGCGCACCCTGCTCTCCTCGGACAGCTCCTTGTGCAGCACGGGGAGGGGACGCAAGGCCTTCGACGCCATCCGCCACCGCCTCGCCATCACTGACAGCTCACCGCGTTTCGACGAGATGACGCGACCCTCCACCCAGACGTGATCGCCCAGGTCGACGTCCGACTTCCAGGCCGCCAGGGCCTCCGCTCCGACTTCCGCCAGCGACAACATCACCTGCAGACGTTCACCGTTGTCGCCGGGGGTGAAACCGTCCTGCAGGGTCGCGAAGGCCAGTTTGCCGGTGTTGCGGATGAACACGACGCGACCGCCGACCTGCACCACGTCGTCGGTTTCCTCCCCGGCCTCCAGGTGCCCCCAGCCCTCACGCACCTGGAGGAGGGTGTGGCTGCGAACCAGGTCCGCGGGGTAGGGCTCGGCCCCGGTAGTGAGCAGCCGTGCCCGCTTCTCCTTGCGGACCGTCGTCTGCTCCGAGTCGGTGGGTTCGGTTGCCTGCGTACGTGCTTCAGTCACGGCAGGGCATTTTACCGGTCACGGCCGGAGCGGATGAATCGTCAGCGGGCGTCGTGGACGATCACGCGGATGCCCTCGTCGCTCACGTCCCAGGTCACCTGCGACAGATCCGTCACGTGCACGTCGGCGCGAAGGGCATCGGCGGTGTGGGTGCTGAGGATCCCGAGCGTGGGGAAACCACCGGCCCGGGCTGCGGTGATGCCCGCGAAGGCGTCCTCCGCCACGAGCGCACGCGACGGCTCCACGCCGAGTCGTTTCGCGGCCAGCAGGAACGAGTCGGGGGCGGGCTTGCCATGCTCCACCTGGTCGCGGGTCACCACGACGCGGGGATGGGGCAGGCCGGCAGCGTCCAATCGGGCGTCGAGCAGGGGCTGTGTGCAGGAGGTCGCGATTGCCACCGCGTCGGCGGGCAGCACCCGGAAGGCGTCGACCGCTCCCGGCATGGGGACCACTCCCAGGGTGTCGGAGATCTCCAGTTTCTCGATGCGTTCCGCCGCCTCGTCCCAGCGCGTCGCGTCGGGAACCAAAGCCTCCGTCAGGGCGCGGCTCGGCATGCCCATGTACTTCGGTGTTTCGTTCAGGTCGACGCCGTATTCCCCGGCCCAGCGGGTGTAGGCACGGACCATGGCGTCGTGGGAATTGACGATGGTGCCGTCGTGGTCCAAGATCACCGCGTCGAAGAGACCGACGGCCTCACCACCGGTGCGTTCCCAACCCATTGGTTATTTCCAGAGCGTCATCAGGCTGAAGCAGGCGATGATCAGGCCGAGGGCGATCAGGATGTTCCAGTCGCCCAGCGCCCGCATGAATTCAATGTGAATCCCTGCCAGGTTCCAGGTCACCATCCAGAAAACACCCAGCAGCCCGACCGGGATGAAGACCCAAGGAACCCACCTGCGTTCGGTGTTGGCAGCCAAGCGTTTGCGATCCCTGCGTTCCTTGCGAGCCTTTTCGAGCTCTTCGGACTGCTTTTTGCGCGCCTTGCTCTTGGCTTCCTTGCGCACCTTGGACTCGGGCACCGCGCCCCTCCTTTCGCCTCTGCCGACCAAGATTAGTGGAGTCGGGCGGCAGGAACACATCTGGCACCTGCACCGCGTAGGGTTGCCCCATGAGCGAGACCCGTCTGAGACGTCTCCTGAGACGCATCAGGGGCACCCGTGGCGAGGAGAGCCCCAGGAGCCTTCGGGGCAGGGTGGGCACGGGCATCATCTGCGTCCTGGCGGGTGCGATGCTCACCGCATCCGCCATGGCGGCCCGCGGCACCGACCTGCGTTCCGACCGCAACACCGACTTGCGCGGTCTGGTCGTCACCCAGGCCCAGCGAAACGAACAACTACGGGACGAGGTCGCGAAGGTTCGTTCCGGAGTGGAGGAGCTCGGACATCAGCAGGGCGCGTCCCCAGAGCTGGAAAGCCAGCAGCGCACGGTGGCGGAGCAGGCGGCCGCGGTTCCCGTGACCGGGCCCGGGATGCGGGTGACCCTCACCGATGCCCCCACCGACGTGAAACCCGCAGGGGTTGACGACGACGCCTTGGTGGTGCACCAGCAGGACATCCAGGCCGTCGTCAATGCCCTCTGGAAGGGGGGAGCGGAGGCGGTCAGCATCCAGGGGCAGCGAATCATCACCACGTCGGGAATCAAGTGCGTCGGAAACTCCGTCGTCCTGCACGGTATTCCCTACGCACCGCCCTACGTGATCGAGGCGATCGGCGATGGAGGTCGCATGGCCGCGGCCCTGAAGGAATCCCGGGCGTTGACCATCTACCGGCAGTACGCCGATGCCTATGGTCTGGGATACAAGGAAACCACGGAATCCGCCCTGTCCCTGCCGGCGTTCCAGGGCGCTTTGGGAATCACCCACGCAAAACCCAAATAATGGGAATCGCTACCCCTCGCGAAACCGTCCCGGCATGGCAGTGACGGAGGAACAGACCGAATGAGCCATGCCGGCGCGTCCCGCGCTTGCGTATAGTTCCGGATCCTGTCCTCCAGCCGGACTGCTTCTGGGTGGCTGTGTGGTGTGGTTGGATTGGTGCATGGTGGACAGAGGGGTTCATGGCGGTTTTGTTTCGTGGTTGCGTCGGGGTGTGGGTTTGCTGGCTGGTTGTGGTGCTGTGGATGATCTGGGGGAGGATCGGTCGCAGTTGCCGGTGCTCCTGGAGGATCCCATGGCTGCCAAGGATCTGTTGGGTCTGACCCTGAAGGAGGGCTCCGAGAGTGGGTATCGGCGTCCCTTGGGTAAGCCCCGGTTCACCGAGGTGAGGAGAGTGTTCTCTTTGGGTGATGCTGATCGGCAGGAGGTCTTTGACCGGGCGGTCGCCTTTGCCAAGGAGGTGGGGTGGAAAAAGGAGCACGAGACCGGTCTGCCGCCCAAGATGGTATGGAATGGTCAAAAAAGGAACCCTCGACGTGATTGCGGTGTCTTTATTTCCGACAACGACGCGGCCGATCTGATCGTCATACTCGAGGTTGTTGAGGAACCATGAGTGGGGGCGGGTGAAATTTGAATGAGTTCAGGTCGTGAGGCTTGCTCGCGGTCGTCGTCAAATGTGATCTGACTAGGGGTTTTGCCGGCTGAAGGGTGGCTGGTGGAGAAATCTCTATGTCGGTGTGTTCCGCTCTCGTGTAAAAAGCTCCGGATCCTGTCCTCCAAACGGACTGCTTCTGGCTGGCTGTGTGGTGTGGTTGGATCATTGCATGGTGGACAGAGGGGTTCATGACGGCTTTGCTTCGTGGTCGCGTCGGGGTGTGCTGCTGGTGGGGGTGGGTTTACTGGCCGGTTGTGGTGCCGCGGATGATCTGGTGGAGGATCGGTCGCAGTTGCCGGTGCTCCTGGAGGATCCCATGGCTGCCAAGGACCTGTTGGACCTGACCCTGAAGGAGGGCTCCGAGAGCGGGTACCAGCGCCCCTTGGGCAAGCCCCAGTTTACCGAAGTGAGGAGAGTATTCTCCTTGGGTGATGCTGATCGGCAGGAGATCTTTGATCGGGCAGTTGCCTTCGCCAAGGAAGCGGGCTGGGAAAAGGAGTTTGAGAGCGGTCTGCCACCCAAAATGGTATGGCGTGGGCAGAAAATTAAACCGCGACGTGGCTGCACGTGTCTTCATATCTGACAATGACTCGGCCGACCTGATTATCAAGCTCAGGGTTTTTGATGAGCCGTGAGTCAGGGTGGCTGAAGCCTGGATAAGTTCAAAATCGTGGATAAAGTTGGAGGAGTCTTGAGAAAATTAATTCGACTGGTCGTGGCGGCGGTTCTGTTTGCCGCCTCCGGGGTATTACATCCTACGGTGGCGAATGCGGATAAGGTGATGGAGGCTCCGCGTCCGGTTTCCAAGCAGTTGTCGGTCGTTCAGCTCGGTGATTCGTTCTCGGCCGGGAATGGGGCAGGATCCTACTATGGTGCGGCGTGGTGCGAACGTAGCTCCAAGAACTGGGGCCAACGATTCGTGGAATCGGCGAACGCTCTCGGCGTCGATGTGACGTATGTGAATCGGGCGTGCTCGGGAGGAGTGCTCAAGAACATCTTTGAGCCCGGAACGGTGGAGGAGCAATACCTGCGTATCGCCGAGGGGGACTCCGAGGATGATGTGCGTTCCCGCCTGGAGCAGGCGGACGCCTGCTCCGTCAGGTCAAGCGACGACATCATCGGGGTCGACTACCAAATCAGCCGACTCGGAGGAAGCTCGTACTTCACCTATCGGTGCAAACTGACCCTCAAGCCGCAGGCCGATTCAGTGGACAAGGGCACCGATCTGGTGTTGATGACAATGGGGGGTAACGATGCCGACTTCTCCAAGATTATCCTGAGCTGTTTCGTTCCTGTGGGGTTGCCCCAATACGGGGTGGGAAATGGGAATGACTGCAAGGCGCACATTAAGCAAGCGGACGCTGACTTGTCGGATGTCATGGATGCCGTTGAGGGTACTATTGGAAAACTTCTCTCCGAGAAGATGTCCGGTAATCCTTCTTCCCAGGTGATTCTCATGAGCTATCCCCTGCTCTCGCTGGACAAGCCCCACCTTGTCAAGACCGACTCGGGACAGTACGACGCCTCTGCTGCCGTGCGTGAACTTGGTATGAAAGCAGTGGAGCACCAGAAGCAGCTCGTGCAGCGCCTGAACAAGAAATACCCGGGGAGGGTGAAGTTCATCGAACAGACCCCCGCGGCTTTCTCCGGCCATGAGCCGGACCCTGATTTCGATGGATGGGGGATGAAAGAGAAAACGAATCCCCAGCGCTGGCTGAATGAGTTCTTGGAGACGGAGGGGGATTACAAGGATGGCAAGATAGAGGCTCAGGGCTCTGCCACCTACACGAATTTCTGGCACCCGAACATTGCCGGGCATCGTGAGATGGGCAGGTTGATCCAATCCTCGGGAGTCTCGCAGAATGCCCCATTGCTCGGCGGTCATCAGTCCAAGAGGGATGTGGTTTTCGTGGTTGATGCCACCTCATCCATGCGTGACAAGTGGTCGGAGACGGTGGCGTCGATTCAAATGACCATGCTCCCTTCCATCTTCGGTGGTGACACCCGGTACGCTCTCGTGACATATCAGGACCACCCGGAAGGGGGCGGTGTGGCCGGAAATTATCCATCGCGGGTGGATCAGGATTTCACCGAAAATCCCGGAGACATTCTGAACGCGCTCGGCAAAGTCGAGTTGGCTCCCGCCGGCGATCCTGCGGAATCGGTGTACAGCGGAATCTTCGCGGGTCTGTCCTTGAACTGGCGCAAGGATGCGAGCAAGGTGATGCTGGTACTGGGAGACGGACCGGCCAAGGATCCCGAACCCGTCACCGGTCTGACGTGGTAGTCCCTTCGCCTTGGTTCTTACGCGGTCTCCAACACCCAGGTCGTACCGGTCAGTGATCCCGCCACGATCGGCGAGGGGCTGGCGCACCTCGCCGAAGCCACGGGCGGCAAGGCGATCCCCAACAGCACAGCCGGGAAAACGCCGGAGGACGTTGCCAATGACGTGACCGAGGGAGCCGCTGACAAACCCTTCGCCTGGCTTCAGGGTCCCTATGTCGCCAAGGTTGGCTCCGAGGTTCGGCTGGATGCCCGGGCCAGCCACTCACCCAATGGTGGGGTGAAGAAGTACGAGTGGGACTTCGACGGCGACGGCACCTTCGATGAAACCACCACCGCCGATACTGTCGTCCACCGCTACGACAAGGAGGTGAGCGGTCACGTGATGGTGAGGGTCACCGATGCCAAGGGGGAAACCTCCGTGGGTTCCACCAAACTGGACATCACCCGGGACGGGGACGTCATACCCGACGCCTACGACAACTGTCCGGATGTCGCAAATCCCAACCAGCAGGACATTGACGGCAACTGGATCGGGGACGAGTGCGAAGACCCCGAGCAGTTCCTCCGTCCCCCCTCACCCTCCCCGACACCGAGTCCTTCGGCATCGCCCACCCAGACCGTGACGCCCTCCGTCGCTCCGTCGGAGTCGCCAAGTCCCACAGCCTCCCCGAGCCAGACTGTCTCCCCAACTGCGGAACCGATCCCGAGCGGCGAGCCGAGCGTTTCACCCACGATCTCGGAGGTCCCGAGCCCGTCGCCGAGCGCCAGCGGCTCCGGAGGCGTGACGGTGCCACCGGACCCCCTGCCACCATCGGCAACTCCCACGGCATCGCCGTCGACGGGACTGCCGTCACCGACCTCGGCCCCGCCGCCCAGCAGGTCGCCGGTCAAACCCGGACTGCCCCGAACCGGATACAGCGCCGGGTAGCGGACGCCAAAGCCGTTGGGCCCTTCCTACGGGCCCAACGACTTTCTCCGTCAGGACCGGTGAGGAGACGCCGCGGCGTGGGCGCGTCGGTTGCCGCGTCGTGACAGAATTGCGCCCGTGGCACGCATCCTCGTCATTGACAACTACGACTCGTTCGTCTACAACATCGTCTCCTACCTGGCCCAGATCGGTGCCGACGTGGGGGTGTGGCGCAACGACGATCCGCGATTCGCGGAACCCGGCTGGGAGGACGTCTTCGACGGGGTGCTGCTCTCACCCGGCCCCGGCACCCCGGAACGCGCCGGGGTGTGCGTCGACGTCATCCGGCGACTCGGCGGGCACACACCGCTGTTCGGGGTCTGTCTCGGGCTCCAGGCGATGGCCGTCGCCCTCGGCGGTGTCGTCGACCGGGCCGGTGAGCTGCTGCACGGCAAGGTCTCGTCCGTGACCCACGACGGTAAAGGCGTCTTCACCGGTTTGCCGTCGCCACTGCGCACCACCCGCTACCATTCCCTCGCTGCCGTCGAGGAGAAACTGCCCGAGGAGCTGGAGGTCACGGCCCGCACCGAAGCGGGGGTCATCATGGCCGTCCGTCACCGCGAATGGCCCATGGAAGCGGTGCAGTTCCACCCCGAATCGGTGCTCACCGAGGGCGGTTACCAGATGCTCGCCAACTGGCTGGTCACCTGCGGCGACACCGACGCCCCGGCCCGCGCATCAGGACTCGGCCCCCTGGTCGCCGCCGACGTCGACCTCTGAGACACGAAAACAACCCGGCCGGCAACCGGGGAGCGGGGCTTTGTGTCGACCGGCCCGAAACCGGGTCAGCGCGTCGGGGACGGCACCGGTGACGGGAAGGGGTTGGTCGGGGCCGTCGTTTGGGGTGGGATGGCGATCTCCACCGAGACATCGGAGGAGTTCTTGTCGAGCTCCGTGTCCGGTGCGACGCTCTGCGAGTAGATCCTGTCGGCCGGTTTGGTGGGGTCGGTCGTCGTCACCTTCGTGATGCGCAGATTGCCCGTGAAACCGGCATTCTTGAAAGCCTGGGTGGCCTGGTTCTCATCCATGCCAACCAAGTTCGGCATCTTTGCAGTAGTGGGGGCGGCCTTCGCGATGGCGACCGTGATCTTTCCCGACTTGCGGTCCAGGGCCTTCCCCTCCTCGGGATCCTGCTCGAAGACCTTCCCGGCAGCCTGCGCCGTGCTCTCCTTCTCCACCACGCTCACCCTCGTCTTGAAGCCCAGCTCAGCGGCCTTTGCCCGAGCCTCATCGACGGTCATGCCGGTGAAGTCGGGTACCGCGGACTTGCCCGTGGCGATTCGCACGGTGATGGCCTGGTCCAGAGCGGCGGCCTGGCCCGCTGCCGGCTCGGTTTCCTGCGCCTGATCCTTCACGGCGTCAGCGGCCTCCTTCGCCGGATCCATGTCGGCCTTGGAGATCTGGCCCGTGAAACCGGCATTCTTGAGCGCCTTCGAGGCCTCGTCGAAGCTCTTGCCCTTCACGTCGGGGATCTTCATCTGGGTCGGGCCCACGCCGATTTTCAGGGTCACGACGCTCCCGGACGTTGCCTGTGCCCCGGCCTTCGGATCGGTGTCGACCACCTTGCCCTTGCTGGCGTCGTCGGACTCGATGTTCTCCACCTTCGTCTCGAAGCCCTGCTCCTTCATGGTGGCTTCCGCATTGGCTTGGAGCGCCCCGACGACGTTCGGCACCGCAACCTGCTTCGGGCCCGAGTTGAGCACCATGTAGATGGCCGCCGCAATGCCGATCGCCAGCAACCCGACCAGCACCGAGACAACCACCAGGGTCTTCTTGCGTTTCTTCTTCGGCTCCTCCTCGCCCTCCACGGGCTCCATGGTGCCGACAGCGCCGTTCACGGAGGTGGCCTCCACCGCGTTCGCATCCGTGGGGGTGGTGGTGCCCGGGGCCGCGCGTCGTGCGGGGGACGGCATCACCGTCGTCGGCATCTCGACCGGGGAGGAATAGGCCGCCATCACGGGCTGCCCGTTCAGGGCGCGCAGGATGTCCTCGCGGAACTCGCGGGCGTCCTGGTAGCGGTCATCCGGCGACTTCGCCAACGCCTTCAAGGTGATGGCGTCCATCGCCGGGGTCACCTCCGGGTCGCGCTGACTGGGCGGCACGGGCGTTTCCCGGACGTGCTGGTAGGCGACGGAGACGGGGGAATCGCCCTTGAATGGCGGCTCCGAGCACAGCAGTTCGTACAGCAGGCAACCCACCGAGTACAGGTCCGAACGCTGATCGACCTTCTCCCCACGGGCCTGCTCCGGTGACAGGTACTGTGCGGTGCCGATCACCGCAGCGGTCTGTGTCATGGTCGCGGAGGTGTCGGCCACGGCCCGGGCGATGCCGAAGTCCATCACCTTCACGGTGCCGGCGGGGGTGAGCATCACGTTGGCGGGTTTGATGTCACGGTGGATGATCCCGGCCCGGTGGCTGTACGACAAGGCATCCAATACTCCGGCGGTGAACTCAAGCGCACGGGCGGGCACGATCTTGCGGCCGTCGCGCAGCACCTCCCGCAGGGTCACGCCCTCGACAAGCTCCATCACGATGTAGGGCACCATCACGTCCGACTTGGTGTCGCGTTCCTCACCGGTGTCGTAGACGGCGACGATGTTCGGGTGATTCAGACCCGCCGCCGACTGGGCCTCGCGACGGAACCGGGCCTGGAAGGTGGGGTCGCTGGCCAGGTCGATGCGCAGGCGTTTGATGGCGACGTCACGAACGAGCCGCAGGTCGCGGGCCCGCCACACCTCCGCCATGCCGCCACGCCCAATGATCTGGTCGAGCTCATAACGCCCGCCCAGCAGGGTGCCGCGCTCAGTCATCGCACTGGTCCTTTCGGTTGATCGGGAACCATTGTGGCCCATCGGGCCAGTTTCTGCCCGCCCTCATCGGAGGGACTCCACGACGGCCTTGAACACTGGCGCGGCGACCTTGCCACCCGAGATGTCGTTTCGTTCAACCGACGTGCTTTGCACGAAAGCCACGACGGCGACGTGCGGCTCGGTGGCGTAGCCGACGAACCACGCGTAGGGGGGACGATCGGGATCCGACTGGGCGGTGCCGGTTTTACCCCCGACGGTGAGTCCCCTGATCTGCGCGGGCGAACCGGTGCCGTCGCTGACCACATTCTCCATCATCTGTTTGAGCTGTTTGGCGGTACCCTCGCTGATCGGGCGACCTGCCTGCTCGGGCTGGATGGTCTGGATCACCTTGAGATCACTGCCGGTGACGTTCTTGACCACGTGCGGTTTCATCAACACCCCATTGTTTGCAATGGCGGATGCGACCATCAGCATCTGCAACGGGGTGGCGGCCACCTCGTACTGCCCGATGCTGGACTGGGCCAGGTAGGCGGGATCCATCTGCGTGGGGAAATTGGAGGTCGCGGACGGCAGGTCGACGCCGGGAGCCGAGTTGAAACCGAAACGCTGCGCCGTATCGAGCATCTTCGCCTGCCCCAGATCCACGCCCAGCTTCGCGAAGGCGGTGTTGCAGGACATCGCCAGCGCGTGTTCAAGGGTGGTTTCCGTGCCTCCGCAGTCCGTGGAGTTGCCGATTCCATGGCTGGAACCGGGGGCTTGGTAGCTGGTCGGCGATGCGACGGTGGACGACGGGTCGTACCCGGACTCCAGGGCGGTCGCCGCAGTCACCAGTTTGAAGGTGGAACCGGGGGGAAAGATTTCACGCAACGCCCGGTTCTTCAGAGGCTCTTCGGAGTCGTCGATCAGGGCATTCCAGTTCTGTGTTTCCGTTGATGTGTCGGTGGAGGTCAGCAGGTTCGGGTCGTAGGTGGGGGTGGAGACCAGGGCCAGGATCTCGCCGGTGGTGTAGTCGACGGCGATGGCCGCTCCCTGCTGCTTGCCCAGGGCTTTCAGCGCCGCGGCCTGGGCCTTCGGGTTCAGCGTCGTGCTCAGGTTCGCGCCCTGTGGTTTCTTGCCCGTCAACAGGTCAACCAGTCGCGTGAATGTCTGCGACGACGCCGTGCCCGTCAGTTCCGCGTTCCAGTTGCGCTCCAGCTCCTGCTTGCCGTAGGAGTACGAGTACCAACCGGTCACCGAGGAATACGTCTCACCCTGGGGGAAGGTGCGCTGCCACGGGAACTTCCCCGACGCGGGCGTCGACATCGCGATCGCCTCGTTGCCGACCAGGATCGCACCCCGGTTGGTGTTGAACTCGGCATCCCGGACCCGCACGTTCCGCGGATTCTTGAGGAGGGAATCCGTCCTGGCGACGGTGAGCCAGGTGATGTTCACCAGCAGCGCCGCCATCAGCAGTGAGATGAAGATGCTGACCTTCCGCAGGGGAGCATTCATTTCGCAATCACCGCCGTCGACTGGGCAGGAGTCATCAGCTCCTGCGGGGTGGCTGTGGCGCGCTGGGGCATGCGCGCACGATGGGAGATCACCAGCAGGATTCCGATGATCATCCAGTTCGCGATCAGGGAGGAACCGCCCTGCGACATGAACGGCGTTGTCAGGCCTGTCAGGGGCAGCAGACGGGTGATGCCGCCGATGATCGAGAACACCTGAAGCGCGAAGGTGAACGCCAGTCCGCCCGCCAGGAGCTTGCCGAAACCGTCGGGGCAGATCAAAGCGGTCTTCATGCCACGAGCGATGATGAATCCGTACAGCAGCACGATCGCCATCAATCCGACGATCCCGATCTCCTCCGCGAGACTGGCTGCGATGAAATCACTTTCATTCTGCGAGATTCTCCATGACGCACCCTGGCCCCAGCCGCGCCCGAACAGCCCGCCCCAGGCGTAACCGAACTGCGCCTCGATGATCTGGCCGTTGGCGTCGTAGTCGTTGAACGGGTTCAGCCAGGATTCGACCCGGCGCGGAGCTCGGTCGGTGAACCGCCACGCCAGGAACCCCGCGAGTGCGAACGCCACACCAGCCAGGACAGGCCAGATCCTGCGTTGCGTCGCCACGTAGATCATGAAAGTGAACAGGCCGAAGAACAACAGGGCGGTGCCGAGGTCGTTCTGGAACACCATGATGCCCAGTGAGAGGAACCACATCACCGCGATGGGTCCGAGGTCACGGGCGCGCGGGAACTCAAGGCCGATGAAGCGCCTGCCGGCCAGGGCCAGCAGGTCGCGTTTCTCGTAGAAATAGGCGGCGAAGGCCAGCGCCAGGAGGATCTTTGCCACCTCAGCGGGTTGGAAGCTGAGCGGACCGAGCCTGATCCAGATGCGTGAACCATTCAAGTTTATACCGATCACCGGCAGCAACGGCAGCAGCAGCAACATCGCACCCGTCAGGAACAACAGGTAGGGGAAACGCTGAAGCCGGCGGTGATCACGCAGCCAGATCACGACCGCGGAGAACAGCAGGACACCGAGCCCCGTCCAGAGCAGCTGGTTCGTGGCGGCGTGCGTGTTCTTGGCGTTGTCGAGGCGGGCGATCATGGCCAGGCCGAGGCCGTTGAGCAGGAACACGATCGGCAGGATCACCGGGTCCGCGTAGGGAATGCGCCACCTGATGACGAAATGCGCGGCCAGTGCCATTCCGAACCAGACGAGGGTGCCGGGTATCAGGCCGTTTGGTGGCGCACCCTTGAGGTGCAGATAGGAGACGATCCACCCCACCACGCCGAATGTGCACGCGATGAGTGTCAGCACCAACTCGACCCCGCGCCGCTGCCGGTAGATGATGTATTCGCCCGTGGCCGAGGGCTGCTGCATGACCGACATCAGCAGGCCTCCGGATCCGCTTCCTCGGCGGCCGTCGGGCTCATCGGGGCGAGCATCGTCGGATAGTTCGTCTGCCCCGGTGAATTCGACAATGACGCCGTGGCGACGGGGTCCGTCGGCAGGCCCGGGCCCTCCGATTCGCTCGGCCGCGATTCACCCGGCTGCGTCGAGGGACCGAGCCTCTGCTGACGTGCCCTGGCGCAGCGGGCCGCGTAGCCGTCCAGGATGTTCGCCGCGTCGCTGGCGGATGTGAGGTCGGAAAAACCGATCGTGTTGGCCACCTGCCGCTGGAAGAACACCGGAAGATCCGAGACCCGGGTGTCGCGGCGCTCCACCAGGGTGTTCATCTCGTGGCCGAGCAACGCGCCCGGGAGGCCGTTGTAGATGCCGATCCGCCCGTCGGTGGCCGCTATGAAGTACCGGGAGGAGCTGTAGACCCGCACCCCCCAGAAAGCCGCCCCCACCACGATCACCCCCGCCAGAACCGCCGCCAGGGTGGTGGGCCAACGGCGTTTGTTCCTGCTCTCCTGGGGGGCGTAGCGGGCCTGCTCCGTGGAGTCGTGGTCCGGGTCCTCGACGGGTTCCGGTTCGGGATAGCCCGGGCCATCCTCCTCGTGGGTGATGGCGGGAATGTCGCGTTCCAAGGCGGAGCCGGCGAGTCGCGGTTCCGCGGCGTCCAGTTCGTCGCTCTGCGGCACCACCTGTGCCAGCACCAAGGAGATGTTGTCGTGGCCGCCGTGCTCGTTCGCCAGTGCCGACAGGCGGGAGACACACTCGTCGAGATCGTCGAGTGCCATCAGCTCGTGCAGCTCTTCCTGAGTCATCAGA
Organism: uncultured Propionibacteriaceae bacterium; assembly: GCA_938012815.1. Lineage (GTDB taxonomy): Bacteria > Actinomycetota > Actinomycetes > Propionibacteriales > Propionibacteriaceae > Arachnia. Next base: position 7,348 of record CALLVV010000096.1, on the reverse strand, counting down.
CCCGACAGGCCATCGGAGCAGAACAGCACCCGGTCGCCATCCTGCACCGGCAGCTCGAAGAAGTCCGGGTCCGTGTCCCCGGCCCCGTTGAGGACCTTCAGGATCAGCGACCGGTGCGGATGGGTGGCAGCCTGTTCCGGGGTGATGCGGCCCTCGTCGATCAGCGACTGCACCCATGAGTGGTCGTGGGTGAGCTGCTTCAACTCGCCGTCGCGCAGCAGGTAACCACGTGAGTCGCCGATGTGCGCGACGCCCAGCATCGTGCCCGAGAAAGCCGCTCCCGAGAAGGTGGTGCCCATCCCGTCCAGTTCCAGGTCGTTCTCGATCAGGTCGGCCAGCTTGTCGTTGGCGCGCTGCACAACGCCAGCCATGTGCTCCACCAGGTGCTCGTCGTCGAGGCGTCGATCCCCCTCACTCGCTTCCTTCGCGGCCACGGCGGAGGCCAGGTCCCCGGCGGCCGCTCCGCCCATGCCGTCGGCGACGACCAACAGGTTGGGACTTGCGAAGGCCGCATCCTGGTTGTTCTTGCGGACCCGTCCCACCTCGGAGTGGACGCGGAAGTCAAGGGAGAACATCGGCCTCACACCTCCAGTTTCATCATGGTGCGGCCGATGCGGAGGATGTCGTTGACCCCCATCGGGGTGGGTTCGGTGATGCGTTTGCCGTTCACGTAGGTGCCGTTGGTGGACCCGAGATCGGTCACCACCCAGGTTTCGGCATCGCGCTGCACAAGCTGCGCGTGACGGGAGGATGCGTAGTCGTCGTCGAGGAGGAGGGTGGAGTCGGAGGTGCGTCCCAGGTTGATGGTTGGTTCCAGCGGGATGGAGAGTCCTTGCTGGGCGCCCTGGGTGATGGCGAACCGGGTGGGCTGGCGACTCGCCTTGCCGCGCCTGGCAGGCGCCTGCTCGTTCGCCGGCAGGTCGGAGGCCGACACCTTCCGGCCGAACATGTCCTTGCGGATCACGTCGGCGAGGATGCCGATGAACAGCCAGAGCAGGGCTAGGAAGACAATCTTGATCGCCGCCGCGACGAGATCTGACATGGGCTCAGGCCTCCGACGGCGAATGCACCAGCATCCTCGTGTTGCCGATTTCGATACGGGAACCGTCCCTGAGCTGGGCGGTCTGCACCCGGGACCCGTCGACGACGATGCCGTTGGTGGAGCCGAGGTCCTCGATGCGGATGGTGCGGTTCTCCAGCGGTCCGGAGACCGAGATCATGGCGTGGCGCCGCGACACCCCGGGATCGTTGACGCGCAGATCCGCGTTTGAGCCGCGGCCGATCACCAATCCCGGGGGTACCAGCGGATGCCGTACCCCGCCGACCTCCAGCACCAACTGCTGCGAGGCCCGCGGTCTGGGGGTGGGAGCCTGATCGGGTGCCGTCGCGACCGCCTGGCTGGTCACCCGGAACTGCCCCGTGGGCAGTGACTGTTCCAGCATGTAGAGGATCTGGATGGAGCCGTTGAAGACGTAGGATCGTTCCGCGGCGTGCGCCCTGAGTTCCGGGATGATCTCCGAGTTGAGGGTCTTGGTGTAGGGGAACAGCCTGTTGTAGTCGTGGGGGGAGAGGGAGACCGTGAACACGTTCGGCACCAGCCGCTTGTCGCGGCTGAGAAGTTTGGCCTCGGAATCCAGCTCCCGCTGAATACCCGCCGCGATCTCGACGGGCTGCACGTCGCCTTTGAAGGCGCGGGCGAAAACCTTGTCAACAGCGGCGCCGATCTTCTTCTCAGCGCGGTCGAACACGCCCATTCACCCTCCTCTCAACGGAACCAGCTTAGAGGACAGGCCAATCGTGGTCACCTGACTCGCCTGCCGGCGGACCGTGAAACGGGCCTGGAAGCGCCATGTGGCGGCCCACGCAGCCGGTCTGGCCGCTCCACGTGGTTCATGTAGAACCTACCCGTTGTCGTCGGGGGCCCGGCAGCCGGGGCCCCGCACCATCCCTCACCTCTCGGCCGGTCCGGCCGAGGGGTGACGGAAGCTGTGGGCGAAGGCCTCAAGAATGTTGGCCGATCCCTCCACGGCGCTGATTCTCTCGGCCGCGAGATCCGTCTCGACGCGGGACGCGACCTCGCGGACCTCAGGGGAGGTGCGCAGAGACTGGATGATCTCCTGCTCCACCATGTTCCACAGCCAGGAGCGCTGCTGGGACCTGCGACGGCTGATGAGTTCCCCGGCCTCTTCCAGGTCGGCGCGGTGCTTCGTGACCGCCTCCCACACCTCGGCAAGACCGGCCCCGGTGTAGGAGGAACAGGTCAGCACGGGGGGGCGCCGCCGCGACTCGTCGCTGGAGATGAGTTTCATGGCGATACTGAGTTCGCGGGCCGAGACCCGGGCCTCGCCCTCGTTGTCGCCGTCGGCCTTGGTGATGGAGATCACGTCGGCCAGTTCCAGGATGCCGCGTTTGATGCCTTGCAGCTGATCCCCGGTGCGGGCGACGTGCAGGAACAGGAAGGTGTCGACCATGCCCGCGACAGCCACCTCCGACTGACCGACGCCCACGGTCTCGACCAGCACGACGTCGTAGCCCGCGGCCTCCAGCACCAGCATCGACTCGCGGGTGGCGCGGGCCACGCCACCCAGGTGCCCGGCCGATGGCGAGGGACGGATGAACGCTTCCTCCCGCATGGCGAGGTCTCCCATGCGGGTGCGGTCGCCGAGAATGGAACCGCCGGTGCGGGTCGACGACGGGTCGACGGCGAGCACCGCCACCTGGTGGCGGTGCTCCTCTATCAGCTTGATGCCCATTGCGTTGATGAATGTCGACTTGCCGGCCCCGGGCACGCCCGAGATGCCGACGCGAAACGCCTTTCCGGTGTACGGATTGATCAGCTGCAGCAGCTCGTGGGCCTGCGCCCGGTGTTCGGGCTTGGTTGATTCCACCAGGGTGATGGCCCTTGCCACATGGCCCCTGGATCCCTCAACGACCTTGGTCGCCAGCTCCGCCACATTGAGATTCCGCATGGGAGCCACCATATATCCCGGCTCCGCCGGGGCCCGGGAAGGGCCCTGGCGGAGCCGGGGGATGATCGGTGTCCCGGCAGGCCAGCGTCGGCGAGGATTCATTGGGCGGGTCGCAGTGGCGCTTCTTTCAAGGGGCGGCGCGACCCGGGTGGGGACGCCGGGTCGTTTCCGGAATGCGGCGGCAACCACCGGCAGATGCTTTTTCAGCGCTGTTCACATGGTTATCGGAAAGCGAACCTGAGGCTAGACTGCAACCCGGACCCAAGTGATTGAGAGGCGGACCCCATGGCTGAACCCCGCATTCTTCCGTCAGCTGACCTGGATGACGACATCCGGATCGGAGACGGTTCGTCGATCTGGCATCTCGCCCAGGTACGAGGCGGCGCCGAGATCGGTGAAAACGTGATCGTGGGACGGGGAGCCTACATCGGAAGCGGCGTGCACGTCGGGGACAACTGCAAGATCCAGAACTACGCCCTCGTCTACGAACCCGCGCACCTGGAGGACGGGGTCTTCGTCGGCCCCGCCGCGGTGCTCACCAACGACACCTTCCCTCGCGCCGTCAACCCCGACGGCACATCGAAGAGCGCCCATGACTGGGAACCGGTCGGGGTGACCCTGAAACGCGGCAGTTCCGTGGGCGCGCGCGCCGTGTGCGTCGCCCCCGTCACGATCGGCGAGTGGGCGACGGTCGCCGCCGGCTCCGTCGTCACCCGTGACGTTCCCGCCCATGCGCTGGTGGCCGGGGTCCCGGCCCGGCGCATCAAATGGGTGGGCCGCTCCGGTTTTCCCCTCGAGGAAACCGGCCCCAACACATTCCGTGACCCGCACACCGGCGACGAGTTCGAGCAGGTGGGCGAAACCCTCAACCTCGTAAAGGAAGCCCGATGACCCAGTCCTTCATTCCCCCCGCAAAGCCGATCATCGGCGAAGAGGAACGCGCCGCCGTCGACCGGGTGCTGCGTTCCGGCATGATCGCTCAGGGCCCTGAAGTGGCGGCCTTCGAGACTGAGTTCTCCGAGCACTTCAAACTCGGCCGCGCCTGCGTGGCGGTCAACTCCGGCACCTCGGGCCTGCATCTCGGCCTGTTGTCCTGCGGGATCGGCGCGGGCGACGAGGTGATCGTGCCGTCGTTCACCTTCGCAGCCACCGCCAACTCCGTCGCCCTGACCGGCGCCACCCCGGTGTTCGCCGACATCTCCGCCGACGACTTCACCCTCGATCCCGCCTCCGTGGAGGCCTCCATCACGGAGCGCACCAAGGCGATCATGCCGGTTCACCTGTACGGCCACCCCGCCAAGATGGACACGCTGCGCACCATCGCCGACTCGCACTCGCTGCTGCTGTTCGAGGATGCCGCCCAGGCGCACGGCGCGTCGCTGAACGGCACTCCGGTCGGTGCCTTCGGCGAGTTCGCGATGTTCTCGCTGTACCCCACCAAGAACATGACCTCCGGTGAGGGCGGCATGGTCTCCTGCGCTGACGCCACCATCGAACGCAACGTCAGGCTGTACCGCAACCAGGGAATGCTGCAGCAGTACCACAATGAGGTCGTCGGCCTGAACAATCGCATGACCGACATCCATGCCGCCATCGGCCGGGTGCAGCTGACCAAGGTGGACGCCTGGACGAAGGCCCGTCAGGAGAACGCCGCGTTCCTGTCCGCGAACCTGAAGGGCGTCACCCCGCCGCCGGTGGCCGACGGCGCCGTCCACGTGTACCACCAGTACACGATCCGCGTCCCCGAGGACCGCGACGGCCTGGCGAAGGCGCTGAAGGAGGAGTACCAGGTCGGCTCCGGGATGTTCTACCCCGTCCCGAACCACCGCCTGAAGCCGTTCCAGTCGCCGGTCGAGCTGCCGGAGACCGAACGCGCCGCCCAGGAGTGCCTGTCGCTGCCGGTTCACCCGTCGCTGACCCAGGAGGACCTGGAGCGCATCGTGACCGCCGTCAACACCCTCGCGAAGGCGGGTGCCTGATGAGTAACCTGCGTGCCGGTCTCATCGGCCTCGGAATGATGGGGCGTCACCACGCCCGTAACCTGCGTGCCATCGACGGGGTCGATCTCGTCGCGGTGGCCGATGCCCAGGGTGACCCGCACGGCGTCGCCGAGGGGCTGCCCATCCTGCCCGATGTCGATTCGCTGCTGGAGCAGAACCTCGACTACGTCGTGATCGCGGCTCCCACCATGTACCACGAGGAGATCGGCCTCAAAGTGGCGGAGGCCGGCGTGCACGCGCTCATCGAGAAGCCGCTCGCGAAAACCTTCGAGGATGCCCAGCGTCTCGTCAGGGCGTTCGCGTCGAAGGGGCTTGTCGGGGCCGTCGGCCACATCGAGCGCTACAACCCGTCACTGCAGGAGCTGCGCAAACGCCTCGAGGCGGGCGAGCTGGGTGACCTGTACCAGATCTGCACCCGCCGTCAGGGCCCGTTCCCAGCGCGCATCGCGGATGTCGGGGTCATCAAGGACCTCGCATCCCACGACATCGACCTGACCGCGTGGGTCACGCAGCGCGACTACGAACTGGTCGCGGCCCGCACCATGTTCAAGGCGGGGCGCGAGTACGAGGACATGGTCTCGGCCACCTGCCAGCTGTCGGGCGGCCTGATGTCCAACCATCTCGTCAACTGGCTGACCCCCACCAAGGAACGGTTGACCATCGTGACGGGCGAGAAGGGCATGTTCATCGCGGACACCCTCACCGCGGACCTGACCTTCTACGCCAACGGCCGCATCGCCACCACCTGGGACGACATCGCCCAGTTCCGTGGCGTCTCCGAGGGCGACGTGACGCGATTCGCCATTGCGAAACCGGAGCCGCTGCGCACCGAACACGAGAACTTCCGTGACGCCGTACTCGGTCAGGACTCCGATATCGTCACGTTGGAGCAGGGCGCCCAAGTAGTTCGGGTCTGTGAGGCGATGATCGAGTCGGCCGCCACGAACCAGTTCATTGACGTTCGCTGAACCGACCATCACAGAGAAACTGGCCGTGCCCCCGGGGCTACGGCCAGTTTCGTCTTTCAGCCGTGCTGGAAATGCATATTCAATTCCCGCGCACGAGAATTGAAACGCCGCACCCAAAGGGTGCGGCGTTTCAAGCAGCCGGTTCAAAGAAGGCTCAGAGAGCGTTCTTCAGGGCACTGGCCGGGGTGAACTTCGCGACGCGGCGAGCCGGGATGGTCATGGCCTCCCCGGTGGCCGGGTTGCGGCCCTCGCGCTCGGCACGCTGTGTGGTGGAGGCGGTGAACACGCCGGGAAGCTGGATCTTCTTGTCGGCAACGAGCGCTTCGGTGATAACGTCCCCGAAGGCATCGAGCGCGGCCTCGGCCTGTGCGTTGGTGAGCCCAGCCTTGGCCGCTATGGCCTGGATCAGTTCACGCTTTGTCATTGATGTCTCCTTAAAGAATTTGAGTATGCGAACATACTTTGACCGATGTTGGTGCGATGTCAAGTCGAGACGCACCGAAACTCCCAGATATGGCCGTTCGGACGGCAGGAAACCCCCGGATTGGTTACCAGACTGAGACTCCCCGGCCCATTCCGTAATATCTCCACCCGGATTCCTGCCACAGTTTGGGGTTGAGCACATTCCGGCCATCGATGATGGCGGGTGAGGCGACGATTCCTCTCAGCTCCACCGGATCCAAGCGGAGAAATTCTTTCCACGGGGTGAGAAGCAGTACCGCGTCCGCCCCTGTCAAGGCCTTCGCGACGGTGTCGCAGACCTGCATCTCGGGTTGGCGCCGACGTAGCTCGGGTCCGGCGGCAGGGTCCACGATTCGCACATCGGCGCCGCGCGCCCACAGGCGGGACGTGATGTCGAGAGCGGGGGAGTCACGCAGGTCGTCGGTGTCGGGTTTGAAGGTGATCCCGAGCACCGCCACCTTCCGGCCCGCCAGCCGTCCCGCGACCGCCTTCTCGGTGAGTGCGACGGCGTGGTCGCGGCGGCGCAGGTTGATGGCATCCACTTCGCGCAGGAAGGTGAGGGTCTGGTCTATGCCGAGTTCCCCGGCCCGAGCCATGAAGGCCCGCAGGTCCTTCGGCAGGCAGCCGCCGCCGAAACCGATACCCGCCTGGAGGAACTTTCCCCCGATCCTGTCGTCGTGACCGATGGCCTCCGCCAGCCGGGTGACGTCACCGCCGGTTGCGTCGCACAGCTCCGCCATGGCGTTGATGAACGAGATCTTCGTCGCCAGGAAGGCGTTCGCCGCCACCTTCACCAGCTCAGCGGTGGGAAGATTCGCCACCACCAGGGGAATGCCCTCGGCCAGCATCGGGGCGTAGCAGGAGTCGAGAATCGCCTTGGCGCGTTCTCCCGTCTCGCGGTCCTCGGGCAGCCCATAGACGATGCGGTCGGGGTGGAGGGTGTCGGCGA
>CALLVV010000095.1 GCA_938012815.1 uncultured Propionibacteriaceae bacterium | reverse complement strand
GGGCTCCGGCTGCGACCACTGCTGCTGGTGCGGTGCGGCGGGCTCGGGCCGGGGAGTCTGGTCGGGTCGCGGATCCGGAGCAGGCTGCGGGGGCGCCTGCCGGGGCCGTTGCTCCTGCGGCGCCGGCGCGGGTGCCCCGTCGCCGATCATCCCGACCCGCCGCTCCAACCGATCCATCCGGGCGTGGAGGCCGCGTTCGTCGGTGTCGGCCCCGGGCAGCAGCACCCGGGCGCACATCAGCTCCAGGTGCAGGCGGGGCGCGGTGGTGCCGCGCATGGCCGTCAGACCATCGGCGATCACCTCGGCGGCGCGGGTCAGCTCCCCCGCACCCATGCCCGCGACCTGCGTGGCGAGGCGCTGCGCCTGGTCCGCGGAAACCTCCAGCATGCCGTTCTCGGCGGCCTGCGGCACCGCGGCGAGGATCACCAGGTCCCGCAGCCGCCGCAGCAGGTCCTCGGCGAACCGGCGGGGATCCTGGCCGATCTCGATAATCTTGTCGATGCTGCGGAACACCCCCGCCGCGTCCCCCGCGGCGAAGGCGTCGACGATCTCGTCCAGCAGCGCGTCCGGGGTGAATCCGAGCAGCGCCGCCGCCTGGTCGTGGGAGACGCCCTCCGGCCCGGCGCCGCCGAGCAGCTGGTCCAGCACCGACAGGGAATCGCGCACCGATCCGCCACCCGCACGCACCACCAACGGCAGGGCCGACGGCTCCACCACCACCCCCTCCGTGGCGCAGATCCCGGCCAGGTATTCGCCGAGCAGGCGCGGCGGCACCAGACGGAACGGGTAGTGGTGGGTGCGCGACCGGATGGTGCCGATGACCTTCTCCGGTTCCGTGGTGGCGAAGACGAATTTCGCGTGCGGCGGGGGCTCCTCGACGAGCTTCAGCAGCGCGTTGAAGCCCGCGGTGGTGACCATGTGGGCCTCGTCGACGATGTAGATCTTGTAGCGGCTGTGCACCGGGGCGAAGAAGGCGCGTTCCCTCAGGTCGCGGGCGTCCTCGACACCACCGTGGCTGGCGGCGTCGATCTCGATCACGTCGATGCTGCCCGGCCCGCCGCGCGCCAGGTCCTGGCAGGAGCGGCAGACCCCGCAGGGCGTGGACGTGGGGCCCTGTTCGCAGTTCAGGCAGCGCGCCAAAATGCGGGCGGAGGTGGTCTTGCCGCAGCCGCGCGGCCCGGAGAACAGGTAGGCGTGGTTGACGCGGTTGTTGTCCAGGGCCCGCATCAGGGGCACGGTGACGTGGTCCTGGCCGATCACCTCGGCGAACGAATCCGGGCGGTAACGCCGGTAGAGCGCCAGTGGTGGGGGCGCGGCCTCGGGATGCAGCCACCGCTCGCCCACATCCTGGGACGACGGCCCCCCGGGCGTGGCAGTGGAAACCATCGTCCCCCCATCCCCGGGCTCGTCGAAGAGCCCCGGGCCCTCCTGCTCGAAGGCGGCCCCGTCAAGGTGTCCCTCGTCCAGGGGTGCGTACTCGTCCTCGGGTGCGCCGTCGTACTCGTCTTCCACGCGCTCAACTGTATTGGAGACCACCGACACTTTCCCGCCAGCCACATTCCTCGCCCCGGAGATCTCCTCAACCCATTACGTTATTCAATAACAGTTAGCTGCTAACATATGAGGGTGAGATCCGTTCCTACCCGAACCCGGGCCAGGCTCCGGGAGACCGCCTTGGACCTGTTCCACCGACACGGCTATGCCCAGACCTCCGTCACGCAGATCGCGAGAGCCGCGGGGGTTTCCCACATGACCTTCTTCCGACACTTCCCCACCAAGGAGTCCGTGGTCGTCGGCGACCTGTTCGACCCCCTCATCGCGACCGCGGCCGCCGCCCAGCCCGAAGAACTCCCGCCCCTGGAACGCGCCGTGCGCGGATTGCTCGCCGCCCTCGACGACCCCGCCGCCGAGGCCGAGCTGGGCTCACAGGAGTTCCGGGAACGCATCGAGCTGATCGCCACCACCGACTCGCTGCGGTCGGCGGCATGGGCCTCCGGGCAGGCCACCCGGGACGCGATCCGCGAAGCGTTGACGACGCAGGACACCAGGCCTCGCGAGGCCTGCGTGGCAGCGGGGGCCGTGATCGGTGCCGCGACGTCCCTGCTCCTGGCCTGGGCGGATGAACCGGCGGACGAACCGGCGATCCAGGCCCTGCGGGAGGGTCTGGAGCTCCTGCTGGGAGAGACGCGGTGAGTCCCGCGCTGGCCCTCCGGGGCATCACCCGCGACCTGCGAGGCCGACGGGTTCTCGACGACCTGGAACTGGTCGTCAACCCCGGTGAGTGCCTGGCACTGGTGGGCCTGAACGGCGCCGGGAAGACGACCGCCCTGCGCGTCGCCCTGGGCATGCTGCGGCCCGGGTCCGGGAGCACCGAGGTCCTGGGACACGACGCCCGGACCTCCGGCGGTGAACCGTGGGGCGCGGTCGGGCACCTGGTGGAGATCCCGTTCTCCTATCCCGAGCTGACGGCCCGGCAGAACATCCTCGCCTCCGTCACCCTGCACGGCCACGACCCCCGGCACGTCGCGGATCACATCGCCGGACTCGCCGATCTTCTCGGGCTGGGCGACTGGCTGGACGTCCCGGCACGTCGCCTGTCGCTGGGTACCCGGCAGAAGATCGGGTTGGTGGCGGCCATGGCCCACCGACCCCGGTTGCTGGTCCTCGACGAACCGACGAACGCCCTCGACCCGCTGGCCACCGCCGGGCTGCGCGGGATCATCGCGGATCTGACCCGTGACGGCATGGCCGTTCTGGTGACGAGCCACCACTTCGACGAGCTGGCGCGGATCGCGCATCGCGTCGACGTGCTGCACGCCGGTCGCGTCATCGACTCCCTCACCCCCACGGGACCCGATCTGGAGGCCAGGTTCTTCCGGACCGTGCTGGCCGCCGAAGAGCACGAGAAGAAGGAGAGGAAACGATGATCCCCGGCCACGTGGTGGGCATCGAGGCCCGCAAACTCATACGGTCGGCCGTGACCCGAGTGGCGACGGCAACGACCCTGGTCCTGGTGGTGGCCATCTCCGCGGGCGGGTATGCGGCCGCGACGCTGGCCCCCGACACCCAGGTGGGCACGAAGGCGGCCGGGCTCATGACCACCGTAGGCTGGCCCGGTTTGACGGGGCTGGCGGCCATGGGAACCGGGGTCGCCGTCCTGCTCGCCGCCGGGATCGTCGCGTCCTGGCTGGTGGGCCGGGAGTTCACCGATGGCACCGTGGTGGGTCTGTTCGCCCTTCCTGTCGGCCCGGGCACGATCGCTCTGGCGAAACTGCTCGTCATCGCCGCATGGTCCGCGGCGCTGGCCGTCGCCTCCGGCGCACTGACGGCCCTGGCGGGCATCTGCCTGGGCCTGCCCGTCACCGGGGCTGTGGGCTGCGCGGGAGCCATCACCCTGGTCGGTGTACTCCTCGGGGCCGGCGCGCTGCCCATGGCGTGGTTCGCGACCCTCGGACGCGGCTACCTGGCGGGGATCGCGGCCGCCCTGGGGATCGTGATCGTCACCAACCTGGCCATCGGTCTCGGCATCGGGGATCTCATCCCGTGGGCGGCCCCCATCCTGTGGGCCACCCCGGGCGGCAACACACCGCCCCTCGCCCTACTGCTCCCACTGGCGGCGGGCCTCGCGGGAACCATCCTCACGACGCGGTCCTGGGGTCGGCTGGAGCTGGGGAATCGCTGACCATCCCGTGACAGAAGAAAAGGCCCCTCGCGCACCCGGAAGAGCTCACTTACCCTTGCTGCCTTCCGGCCCTGGGGGAATTGGGCGAGAGTACCGCCGCGCGAGGAACCACGCATGAGTGTACATGAGGCAGAACCCCGAAGACGACCTCAAGGACACTATGGTTTCGACACGACCCACTCGCTGACGCTCACAGACCGACTCAACCAACTTGGCCGGGGTGACCTCGAGTCGATCAGTTTCAGGTGCAGCACACCCTTTAAGCTCCTACCATCGCCGTTTGAGGGGTTCTGAAATGAATGCCGTTGTCGCTGCAGTCCTCGTGATGCTGATTCTCGCCACCTTCCGGGTGCATGTCGTCCTGTCGCTGTTCTTGGGGGCGCTGGCAGGTGGCCTGCTCTCCGGGATCGGCCTGGAGGCGACGATGGTCGCCTTCCAGGAGGGTCTGGCCGGTGGCGCGCGCATCGCCCTGTCCTATGCCCTGCTCGGGGCCTTCGCCATGGCCGTCGCCCACTCCGGTTTGACGCAGCTGCTCGCCGATTCCCTCATCCGCCGGCTCGACAGTCAGAGCTCCGGACAGAAAACCGTGTTCTGGGTGAAATGGGGCATGCTCGCGGGTATCGCAGCGATGGCCGTGATGAGCCAGAACCTGGTTCCCGTGCACATCGCGTTCATTCCGTTGCTGATCCCGCCGCTGCTGGCGATCATGACCCAGCTGCGACTCGACCGTCGCGCCGTGGCCTGCATCATCACCTTCGGCCTGGTCACCACCTACATGTATCTGCCGCTCGGGTTCGGGAAGATCTTCCTGGAGGACATCCTGCTGGGCAACATCGCGAAGGCCGGGCTCGATGTCGACGGCGTCAACGTGATGGTGGCCATGGGCATTCCTGCGCTCGGCATGGTCGCAGGGTTGCTGATCGCGGTCCTGGTGACCTACCGCAAGCCCCGCGACTACGACCCCGACGCGAAGGTCGACGTCGCTGCCCCGACGGAGGTGAGCACACCGAAGGTGGTCGTCGCCGTGGTCGCGATTGGCGCCAGTTTCATCATCCAGTCGTGGCTGACGATCACCAATTCCAAGGCCGATCCGCTCCTCGTCGGCGCCCTGGTGGGACTGTTCGTCTTCATCGCGACGGGCGTGGTGCGACGCCTGGAGGCCGACGAGGTGTTCACCTCGGGGATGCGCATGATGGCGTTGATCGGTTTCATCATGATCACCGCGCAGGGTTTCGCGTCGGTGATGAAGGCCTCCGGGCAGGTCGAACCCCTCGTCCAGGCCACCGCCGGACTGTTCGGCGACAACAAGGCGATGGCGGCCTTCGCGATGCTCCTGGTCGGTCTGCTCGTGACGATGGGCATCGGGTCGTCGTTCTCCACCCTGCCGATCATCACCGCGATCTACGTCCCGCTGTGCGTGGCGCTGGGTTTCTCACCCCTGGCCACCGTCTCCATCATCGGCACGGCAGGAGCGCTGGGCGACGCGGGTTCCCCCGCCTCCGACTCGACCCTCGGCCCCACCGCAGGCCTGAACGCCGACGGCCAGCACGACCACATGCGCGACACCGTCATCCCCACCTTCCTGCACTTCAACCTGCCGCTGCTGGCCGCGGGCTGGGTGGCTGCCATGGTGCTCTGATCCCCGGCTCCGGGACGTCTTTGGCTCGGTGAGGCAGGATCGGTTCATCCCCGGAGCATGCGAGGGTCAGACCCCTCGCCGGAACGAATCGAGGTGGCCATGAGCCCGTCACACCCCCACCGCACCGCATCCGCCGGCACGCGCCAGGTGGAGTTGAATCCCCTCTTCGCCCGGCCGGGTGAGGCCACCGAGCTGCCGCGCACCCGCCTGCCCCAGGGCGAGTCGCTGCCGGAAACCGCCTACCAGATCGTCCACGACGAGGCGATGCTCGACGGCAACGCCCGCCTCAACCTGGCCACCTTCGTCGGCACCTGGATGGACGATCACGCCAACCGCCTGGCGTTGGAGTCGGCGGACAAGAACATGATCGACAAGGACGAGTACCCCCGCACCGCGGAGATCGAGACCCGCTGCTGGCGAATGCTCGCGGACCTGTGGCACTCCCCCGACCCGGAACACACGATCGGAACCTCGACGATCGGATCGTCGGAGGCGGCGATGCTGGGCGGCCTGGCGTTGAAGCGTCGCTGGCAGCAGGCCCGCCGCGCCGCCGGGAAATCCGCGGATCGCCCCAACCTGGTGATGTCCAGCGCCGTGCAGGTGTGCTGGGAGAAGTTCTGCAACTACTGGGACGTGGAGGCGCGCTACGTGCCGGTCAGCCGGGAACATCCGATATTCGACGGCCACGACCTGGAGCACTACGTCGACGAGAACACCATCGGTGTGGTCGCGATCATGGGAATCACCTACACGGGGCGCTACGAACCGGTCGCCGGGATCGCGGCCGCCCTGGACCGTGTCCAAGCCGAAACCGGACTCGACGTCAAGATCCACGTCGACGGCGCGTCGGGGGCCATGGTGGCACCCTTCCTGCAGCCGGACCTGGAATGGGACTTCCGGCTGGAACGGGTGGTCTCCATCAACACCTCGGGACACAAGTACGGGCTCGTGTACCCGGGTCTGGGGTGGGTGGTGTGGCGCACCGCCGACGACCTGCCCGAGGATCTGGTGTTCCGGGTCAGCTACCTGGGAGGCGACATGCCGACCTTCGCGCTGAACTTCTCCCGCCCCGGATCGCAGGTGCTGCTGCAGTACTACTTGTTCCTGCGGCTCGGTTTCGACGGGTACCGGCGCGTCCACGAGACGTCACGGTCGGTTGCCACCTTCCTGTCAGGCGAGATCGGCGCCATGGACGACTTCGAGCTGTGCAGCGACGGCACCGACATTCCCGTCTTCGCCTGGCGCCTCACGCAACGCCCCGGCCGCAACTGGGGCCTGCACGACCTCTCCGACCGGCTGCGGATGAAGGGGTGGCTGGTGCCCACCTATCCCCTACCCGATGACCTGGCCAACGAGCTGGTGCAGCGCGTCGTGGTCCGCAACGGTTTCAGCCACGACCTGGCCCACGCCTTCCTCGACGACCTCCGCTGTGAGGTCGACCACCTGAACGCCCTGACGGCCCCCATGCCGGCGATCACCAGGCAGTCCGGTTTCCACCACTGAGACCGGCCGAGTTTGCCCAGTCCCGGGTCCTCGGGTAGGGTTCCCCGCGGAGGATTCGCCTAGAGGCCTATGGCGCTCGCTTGGAAAGCGGGTTGGGTTCACGCCCTCACGAGTTCGAATCTCGTATCCTCCGCCACAAGAATCACATCACCCGAGCCCCGGTGTCCGCACCGGGGCTCGGCCTTTCCCGGAGAACCGCCCGCCCCACCCCGGTTCACCGGTCTTCCCGCAATCCGCCGGCCCACCCGACGCAGACGAACGCCAGCATTTACAGTCAACCGCCTGCGCCACAGCGCTGGCGTCCGGCAATTGGACAGGCGCCCGGCGTCACCCACATCCCTCGGACCATCCCGGGCGATCCGCGACCGCCAGGGCCGCGGGAACCATGGCCGCCACCACGTCGTCCAGCCAGGCGGGCATCGGCCCAGCGCCTGCCCCGAGGAAGGGACGCACCAGGCCGTAGGTGGTCTGCTGGACCGCGATCCGCACCAGCTCCAGGGGTTCCAAGGACCCAAAACGCCGCCGGGTCAAGTCCGCCATCACCGCCAGGACCTCGTCGTTGAGCCCCCGGACCGCCTCCCGCAGGTCGCCGGGGCAGGCGGCAAGCTCGTCGTCACCGGCCTCCAGGCGCGCCAGCACCTCCTCATGACGGAAAAGCGTCAAGGACCTGGCCTCGCCGGGATGCTCGCGACAGTAACGGGGAATGGCGACGGCGGCCGCGGCGAGCGCCTCCCCGGGATCCCCGGACGACCCGGCGGCAGCCAGGAAATCGATCTGGAACCGCCTGATGCTGCGCACCCACAACGCCAGCATCAGCACCTCCCGGTTCGCAAACCGGTAGTAGAGCGACCCGACCCTGGCCCCCACGGCGGCCGCGACGTCAGCCGTGGTGGCGGCCTTCCCGTCCCGGGCGACCACCGTCAGCGCAGCATCCAGCAGCGTCTCCTCGTTGAATTTCGACGGCCTTCCCACGGCAGCAATCGTACCCACCCCGTGCTAATTTTTGATCATGGAATCAAAAATTTTTCCCTTGGTGGGCTGGAGCCTCGTCATCATCGGAATCATCCACAATCTCTTCGGCATCGTCGTCGGGTGGCGGGTTCTGCTCGACGCGGCGGACGCGGGCCTGATCGGGGTCTGGGACACCCAGCCCGCCCACGGTCGGATCTTCTGGTTCCTGGTGACGGGATTCGCATTGATCGCCATCGGCCTGCTCGCCACACGGCTGGAACGCTCGGGGGTGGCGATCCCGTGGTCCTTCATCGTGCTCTTCGGTCTGCTGACACTGACTGGGGTGGTTCTCATGCCGGCCTCGGGTTTCTGGCTGCTGCTGTTTCCCGTGGCGGTGTGCCTCCTCCGCCGCCTCCATCGCTGACCCTCGGGACGCCCACCACCCCGGCCGCCGGGACCCGATGCGTCCCGGCAAACCGGGAAACGCCGCCGATTGTCCGTCCCGTAGGATGTCGGCGAAGGAGGCGAGATGGCGATCGAGGAAAACCTGGCACGACAACGACAGCTTTACGGGGAGCCGCTCGCCGACATCGCGAGACGCATCCGGGGCGACCTGGAACTGACCCAAGCAGGCCTGGCCCAGGTCCTGGGACTGTCGGCCCCCATGATGTCGCAGCTGCTATCCGGGCAGCGGGCCAAGATCGGGAACCCTGCGGTGCTGGGACGTCTGCAGGCGCTCGCCGAGCTGGCCCAGCAGGCCCCGAAGCTGACCACGGCACAGCGCGCGGAACGCCTCAAGGAGATCCGGGAGGCCACGCCCACGATCTCCACCTCCATGAACCCAGCCGCCAGGGAACTGCACAACGCGGCCCCCGCGGAGGAGTTGCTGCGACTCGCCGAGCTCACCACCGCCCCGGAACTCGCCCGCCTGCTGAAGATCGCCGCCAAACATGGGTGAGGTCTTCGGAGGACGCTACGAGTTGATCGACCTGATCGGTGAGGGCGGCATGGGTGCTGTGTGGCGCGCCCGTGACCTGAAACTGAACCGGGTCGTGGCCGCCAAGGTGCTGCGGCAGTCGGACGCCTCGGCCCTGCTTCGTTTCGTCCGCGAACAGGGACTCAGGGTGAACCATCCGAACGTGATCGCCCCGCTCGGCTGGATCGGCGAGGACAACCAGGTGCTGTTCACCATGCGCATCGTCGCCGGGGGCTCACTCGCGACACTGATCAGCGACCACGGATCCCTGCCTCCCCGCTTCGCAGCCGAGATCCTGCGACAGCTTCTGTCCGGCCTCCAGGCCGTACATGCCGCCCACCTGGTGCACCGCGACGTCAAACCGGCGAACATCCTCCTGGATGCCACCGGAACCGGACGCCCCCACGCCTACCTGACGGACTTCGGGATCGCCGTCGACCTCACCGGGCCACGCCTCACCGAAACCGGCATGGTTCACGGCACCCCCGGATACCTGGCCCCCGAGCTGATGGCCCTCGGGGACGTGACCCCCGCGGTCGACATGTTCGCGGCCGGCATGGTGGCCGCTTCAATGCTCACCGGCGCCCGTCCCCGCGACATCGACCTCAACAACGGCACCCCCGACAGCGTCCCCGCGAGCCTCTGGTCGCTGATCCGCGACCTCACTGCCCCCGGCCCCGAGGCGCGGCCGGGCATACCGGAGGCCCTGCGACGCCTGGAGGCCCCGGAACTGGCCTGGCAGGACGACGCCGCCGGGGACGTCGAGGTGTTCCAGCAACTGGAGCCGCTGAATTCTGAAAAACCAACGACGACGTCCCGCCGCCCCGGGACGCATGGACCGACGTCCCCTCAGCATCCCGCCCCTTCCCCGGTGACTCCCGGAACCCCGCGACCGCCTTCCCCACCGACCGGTCAGCCCCGGCAGCCAGCCTCAGCGGTTCCCCCGCCCCAGCAACAGACTCCCCCGACCGGCCCGCTCCAACCCGCACACACGTCCGCCCCGGCCCCGCCGCCGACACGGGCGCTGGCGACGCTCCCACCAGCAGATGTCCCCGCCCCCGGGAAACGCAGGGGGAAACGTCGTGTCGCGGACCGGGTGCTGCTCGCCACCTCTGCGCTGTTGCTCCTCGGTGGGGTGATCCTGCTGGTCCTCTGGTACGTGCACTGAAAAACCGGAACGAAACGACGGTGGCTCCGGGCGTTCCGGAGCCACCGTCGTGGAGTTTCCCGGTCAGCTGCGGCGCCGCAGCAGCACGTAGGCCACGCCTCCGCCGCCGAGCACCACCAAGGCGCCGCCGGCCCCGAACAGCGCCAGCTTGGTGGAATCCCCGAAAAGATTCCCCTGACCGGAATCGGTGCCGCTGGATTCGCCCTGGGGAACCTCGCTCACCTGGGCGTTACCGGACTGCCCGGTCGCCTCACCTGAGACGGCGAGCGAGAACTTGACGTTCGCGGGCTGCCCCTTCAGGAACGTTTCATGCCCCAGCGCGACCGCGTAGTAGTAGTAGCCCTCCATCGCGAAACCCCGGCTGGTGTAGTGCATCTCGGGGGAATCCCAACGGTTCCGGTAGCGCACCTCCGGCACCTGATTGATGAGCGGAGCATTGTTGGGGTACGCGCCAGTCTCTCTCATGAAGAACATGGTTTCGTCGCTGGATGCCGAATCCATTCGACTGAAGTCCGGCGCGTAGACCGCGGAGGAGACGGCGACGTGGTCCGTCAGACCAGAATCCCTAATGACATCCGAAGAGAGTTCGAGACCGTCGAGGGCGAAGATCCCGCTCTGGCCATATTTGATGGGGGTCTTGAAGAAAGCCATCTCCCCGGGCACCAGTTCGACGCTGTAGGTGCCGGGAGCCACCTCGAGGGCATCGTTGAAGCTTGCCCCGCCGAGCACCGAGGTAACGTTGTCCGTCGCGGGCGAACTGACCCCCTCGGAGTCACCCGAGGGCACCTCCTGCACCCCGGTCGGAAGCTGGTCGGCGTTCTCCACGGGCGCCTCCTCCATCACTCGGATCTCGATCGGATTCGCCTCGCCGGAACCGGGCAGGCGCTCCACCTTGAAGTAGAACTCCTTGGCGTCGGCGCAGGCCTGATCACTCGCTCCCTTGGACGCCGGATTCCTGGGATCCGTGGGTAGCGCGACCAGCGTCTGCCCGACCACGACCCCGGTGTTGCCGCTGTCGAGACCGCTGCTGCTCTCGGATGCGCACGTGTCGTCGTCCATGGTCTTCAACGCCCAGGCCCAAGAGCCACGCTTGGCGGAGTCGAAGAAACGGGCGTTCGGCATACGGGTGAGAACATTCACGCGCAGCGTGGAGCCGGATTGGCTCCGCCTCACCTTGTAGTACTTCTCGGTTTTCTCGCTGGAGGCCACGGAGACGTCCGTGTACTGCCCGGGGGCCAGCACCGGCGCACCGGCGGGGATGTCCGTCCCCTGCACCGGGGTGCCCGCAACGGTGAAGCCACGCGCTGTGCGGGCACCGAGCCGCTGAAGGCTCGAATCCAAGGACTTGGAATCCTTCGCGTCGTAATAGCTGCCGCCACCGGCCTCGGCCACGCACGCCAGCTGCTGGCGGGCCTTGTCCCCCACGCCGAAACCGACGGTGTCGATCTGGAGGCTCACACCACCCGCGATCAGCTCACGGATCTCCTGGCAGGGATCGGGCGAGCAGGTCTCCTCCCCGTCGGAGACGAGAATGATGTGGCGTTTGCCACTGTCGCCCAGGTCCTTCACCCCTTCCTTCAACGCGTACGCGATGGGGGTGTTACCGCGGGGCTGGAACTGGTTGATCGCACTGGTCAGGCCCGCCTTGTCCAGGGCCCCGACGGGATGGGCCAGCCGGGAGTCGGTGCAGGAACCCTGGGCGCCGTTGCCATCGACGTCGGCTCCGTAGACCCTGAGCCCGACCTCGGCGTTCGAGGGCACGGAGTCGAGGGCGTGCGTGAGGGCCTTCTTCGCGGCATCCATCTTGGTTCCGCCGGACGGGTCCGCGTCCTTCATCGACCCCGAGGAATCCAGCATCAGCAGGACCTTGGGCGCGGGTTCATCCGCATGTGCGGCGGGCAGGACGGGACCGCACACGGAAACCAGCAGCAAGGCCCCGCAGGCCGCCGCCAGGCGATGAGATCGGTTCATCGGTCTACCTCCAATCTTTGCAACAGCGAATCTATGATTCGCTGTTGCAAATATCAAGCCTCGGGCGGACGCGTTCCAGCCGATCGCCGCCAACCCCGATCCAACCACCCGCTCGATCTACCATCCACACTCCCGGAGAAACTCCTCGCCGGCACCACCTCCGCGAAACGCGCACAACAGATGCACATCACTCGCCGACTTCTCAACAGTCCAGAACATTTTTCCAGCGCATCTCAGGCAAGCGAACCAAGCCTCTTTCCCCCAAGAAGACCAGTGACTTTCGACGACGCCACTAAAGCGGAGCTTTAAACTTTTGACAACCATCCAGTTCCATCGCCAAACTTCTAATATGACCGTACCGCTCAGGGCGCTGGACACCAGCACCGGACCGCAAAACCAAAGGAAGACCATGTCGAGGATTGATCAGATTCATCAACACCTGCAAAGGCTTGTCGCCCTCACCCCCGACCTCGAGGGTGCACTTCTCGTCACCCTCGATGGCCTGCCCATCGCATCGGCCCTGGCGGGAGGCACCGACGAGGACCGCGTCGCCGCCATGGGCGCGGCCGCGCTGGCCACCGGAACCCGCGCCGTCAGCGAACTGAAGCGCGGCGAGTTGGAGCAGGTCCTCGTGAAGGGCAGCGACGGCTACATCGTCCACATCGCAGCCGGTCCCGAGGCCGTCCTGATCGGCATTTCGAACGGCTACGCAAAGCTCGGCATGATCCTCTTCGAGATGAAGGCGACTGCCAAAGACCTCGCCCGCGAACTCGCATGAAAACGCTGGGGGACATGACCTGCCCGGGGCAGGCCACGCAGTGGACCTACTACGACGGAAGCAGCCGTCAGGTGGTGGTCACCGACGTGGAGACCCGCTTTCCGACAGGCGAGTTGATCGTGTCGCAAACCGATCGGGACGGCATGATCACCACGTGCAACGAGGCGTTCGTGATCATGTCGGGATTCACCAAGGAAGAACTGATCGGGGCTCCCCACGCGATCCTGCGCCATCCGGACATGCCCCGGGCCGCTTATGCGGACCTGTGGTCCACCGTCCAGCAGGGCAAGCGCTGGAGCGGATACGTGAAGAATCTCCGGGCCGATGGCGGCTACTACTGGGTCTACGCCACCGTGATCCCGAAAGTGCGCGGCGGCGAGATCGTCGGGCACACCTCCGTGCGACGCGAGCCGTCGCGGGACAAGGTGTCTGAAATTGAAAAACTGTACGCGGAAATGGTGAAGGCCGAGGGGCGCTGAAATGACGTTGCAGTTCGCCATCAGTCCTGACGTGAACATCCAGAATGTCACGGACTGGTTCATTTTCAACACCAAGTTGCAGCGGATTACGGAGGAGGCCTTTCACCCTACCGCCTACACGGACTTCGCCGACCTGCACGCAGCTTTTGAGGAAAACAGGGCCGACCTCGTCTATGCAAACGCAGCGGATACGGCATACCTGGTCCGGAACAAGGGATACCTTCCTGTTGCCTGGGCCAGTGGCATGGCGAAGGAAGCCACCGTGGTGGTTGCGGCCAACAGCGATATCCAGAAGGTCACGGATCTGACGGCTCCACTGACCGCAGCAGCCACCGAGGCCCCCGACGTCGAGAGAATCTGCCGTATTCTCCTGGAGCCCGCGAACCTCGCCTATTCGGATATCGAAGTGTCCCTCAGGCCAAACCCCGTACTCGTCGCGAAAGCAGTCATGCAGGGGCAGGCGCCGGTAGGGTTCTTCCCGCAAAACGCCTATGAAGAGTTGTCATCGATGGTGAAGATGCAACTTCGGGAACTGATCCGGAGCCGGATCTACGTGGTGCGCAGCAGTCTCCTCGCCAACCCCAAAATCGCGCATCTCGTGGAGCCGATCTGGAAAGGCCTGGAACAGCTGAGCGCCGACCCCGCCAACAAGGATCTGCTCACCGCTCTGGGCGCCCCGCAAGGCTGGGAGTGTCTGGAAAGGGAGGACACCGAGTTCATGATCGACCTCATGGACGCACTGGCCCAAGAGGGTTCCCCGAGCCGATAACAACAGACGGGAACTACACCGAAAAGCCCACGTGCAGCGCCTCGGCCCCTCAAGGCCCGGGGCGCTGTGCTTTCACGATGCTTCCGTTCCCGATCTCGGCCGTGTCTCTCGGGCGTTTCCCCGGTTATACAGCATTCAACCGCCCTGCTCGCCTTTTCGGTCAAATCCGGGTTGAGTGCCGTGCAACCGGGAGTTTTCGGTCGGCGCCGACGACGCGCGGCGACATCCGGAAGCACCGCGCGTGTGTTCAACCTGAAAAGCTGTTCCCCGCGGACCCTCGCGTGGCAGGGTACGTGGTATCGCAGATCCCACCGGAACAACGAGGACCAGGAGAAGACCATACCTCAGCACTTCCGCCGTCGTCCGAATCTGTTTGTCGCCGCGGCACTGACCGGAGGTTTACTGGTCGGCTGCAATCCACCGATCGCGCCGGTTCCCGATGCCACGACGACCACCTCAACGACGGCTTCCGAGTCACCGGGCCCGACACCATCACCAACCCCGGCTCCCAGCCCTGCCCGGACGCCGGTGCAGATTCCCGGCGCCTACCCAGGGGCCGGTGGCCCACGTCCCGAGAATGCAACCCCGGTCACCGCCGTCCATCAGGATGTGGCGACGATAATCAACCCGGCGGAAAACATCGGCTGCGATTTCTCCGACCAGCACTCGTACGTTGGTTGCGGGATAGACAGTTACGTCACGGACATGCCTCATGGTCGCGATCACGCAGGACCGAAATGGTGGGTTGAGATGTCCACGAGCGACTCTCCCGGCCTGGAGGAGCCCACGATCAAGTCCAAGAACAGGGCCCCGCTTTCCAAAGACCGGAAACTCCCCCACAAGTGGTGCCGTACGGCACCGTCGTCTATCACAGCGACTACACGTGCGCATCCGAGCTGGCGGGCATGACCTGTTGGAACACGACCACCGGCCACGGCGCATTCATGAGCAACACGAACACGACGACGTTCTAGGTGTGATGTCCAGGCACGTTGGCCGGGTCGGTGCGATGAATCTGTTTGAGCTGTGGATCGGGGAAGGCCTCCCGTGGCGGAGTGGAGCTGTCTGGGGGACCAGCACCACAACGAGAGGGCTTCCGGTGTCCCACGCTATCCATGCCAACGCTGTCCCCACGCCCCGGGCTCGCTCGGTTGATCGTCGAGGACAAGTGGCCCATCCCACGCACGGCCATCGTGGTGACGTGCCCCGGCGCACCGTGATCGATGCCCGCTCCCGCGTCGTCTGCGTCAAGGCCCGGGACGGCCAGACCTGAGGAGACGGCCATCGAGGTCGTGCGCAATGCTGTGGCTTGGTCCCATGAGCGAGGCGTCACCGTCGAGCAGGTCCACACCTGCAATCACCACCGGCTCCGCCCATCACCAGACCGAACAACCTTGCTGGACATCACACCTAGTCGCGTCTCACAGTGGGGAATTTTTCACCTTCCCATCCAGCGTCACGCCGTCCGGACTACGCTTCTCTGAAAACGCAGGTTCGTCACTGAACGACCGGAGCAAAGTGGTGTTCCGACCACCTCTATCGCTGTACCCGCTTCCGTCCAACTCGAGAACAAGGAGTCGCGATGTCCAACAGCGCACAAGTCTCCGCCAAGGCGAGCTCGCTCGTCATCCGCAGCGCCATTGTCGCCGCCGTCGGCGGCCTGATCTTCGGTTTCGACACCGCCGTCATCTCCGGAGCCAACGCCGCACTCAAAGTCCAGTTCAACCTCGACGACGGGGGCCTCGGCGCCACCGTCGCCATCGCCACCGTCGGCACCATCGTCGGCGCGCTCGTCGGTGGTCGCTCCGCCGACTACTTCGGCCGCCGCAAGCTGCTGTTCTTCATCGGCATCCTGTACGTACTCGGCGCCCTCGGAACGGCTCTGGCACCCAGCCACCTGGTGCTCATGACCTTCCGGTTCGTCGGCGGCCTCGGCGTCGGCCTGTCATCGGTGTGCGCGCCGATCTACACCGCGGAGATCGCCCCGGCGAAAGTCCGCGGCCGCCTCGTCGGCCTCGTCCAGTTCAACATCGTCCTCGGCATCCTCGTGGCCTATCTGTCGAACTACATCGTCGCTCAGATCGTCCACGACCCGCAGATCGCGTGGCGTTGGATGCTCGGCGTGATGGTCGTTCCGTCGGTGCTGTTCCTCGTGTTCCTGGTGGCCGTTCCCGAAACGCCACGCTGGCTCATGGCCAAAGGCCACGAGGAGAAAGCGATCGCCATCAGCCGTCGCCTCTGCAACACCGTCGAGGAGTCCGACGAGCAGATCCAGGAGATCCGTGACCAGCTCGCCGCGGCCGGGTCGCAGGCCACCTTGAGCCAGTTCTTCACGCGCCGCTACTTCAAGGTCATCGCCTTGGCGTTCTTCATCGCCATGTTCAACCAGCTCTCCGGCATCAACGCGATCCTGTACTACGCCCCCGAGGTCATGAAACAGGCGGGGGCCGACGACAACGCGGCCCTGCTCATGTCCGTCGGCGTCGGCCTGATGAACCTGGTCGCGACAATGGCCGCCTTGACCGTCATCGACCGCATCGGTCGTCGCTCCCTCATGATCGTCGGCTCCATCGGCTACCTGGTCTCGATGGGCTTCCTGACCGCTGTCATGTTCATGTTCCAAGGCCACTTCAACTCGACCTCGTCGACGCTGGTGCTGATCGGCCTCCTGGTGTTCATCGCGGCGCACGCCTTCGGTCAAGGGTCGGTGATCTGGGTGTTCATCTCCGAGATCTTCCCGACGCGCGTGCGCGGCCTCGGCCAGTCCCTCGGCTCGCTGACCCACTGGGTGTTCGCCGCGATCACGACCTACGCGTTCCCGCCGATCATCGGCGCCTGGGGCGGCGGCTGGGCGTTCTCCATCTTCCTGGTCTGCATGTTCGGTCAACTCGTCTGGGTGCTGACCAAGATGCCGGAAACCAAGGGCATTCCACTCGAGGAGATGGAAGAAAAGCTCGGCCTCAACAAGTAGCCGACCGACAAGGAGGTCCTCATGACTCAATCCAAGCCCGTCCTCTGCCTCGGCGAGGCACTCATCGACGTCGTCATCCGCGACGGCACCACGAGTGAGTACGTCGGCGGCAGCCCCCTCAACGTCGCCTGCGTCATCACCAGCCTCGGCCGGCCCGCCCTGATCGGGGCCTGGTGGGGACGCGACCACCACGGCAAACTGATCGAGGACTACGCCGCCGACCACGGCGTCGGGATCGTGCCCGGCAGCGACGGAGCCGCCAAGACATCGCTCGCGTACGCCCGCCTCAACGATGCCGGCAGCGCCGAGTACGAGTTCGACCTGTCGTGGGAAGTACCGCCGCTGCCCACCCCGGACGAGATCATCCACCTCCACACCGGCAGCCTCGCCGCAACCCTTGAGCCCGGAGGCACCCAGGTCCTGGAGGCGGCTCGCGCAATGTCGCAGGTCGGCACCGTCTCCTACGACCCCAACGCCCGTCCAGCGATCATGGAGTCCCCCGACAAGTCGCGCGGCCGCGTCGAGGAGCTCGTTGCGCTGGCCGATGTCGTCAAGGTCTCCGACGAAGATCTTGAGTGGCTCTACGGCGAGAACACCCCCGTCGAGGAGGTCATGCGGCAATGGCTGAAGCTCGGTCCGAGCCTGGTCATCGTCACCCGCGGCCCGTGGGGCATCTACGTCAAGCTCGCCTCCAAGCGCGACATGCTGGTGATCGACCCTCTCACCACCGATGTCGTCGACACCGTCGGCGCCGGCGACTCGTTCATGGGTGGCCTCATCTCGGGCCTGCTCGATGCCGACCTGCTCGGTGACCGTGAGGCCAAGGTCCGGCTCCGGTCCGCGGGCTGGGACGACGTCATGCCGGCGCTGCACCGGGCGACGATCACGTCGGGCCTGACGGTCCAGCGCGCGGGTGCCTACGCACCGACCCATGAGGAGGTCACTGCGGTCAAGGCCAAGGACCTGCGCCTGGCGTGACCCAGCATCGGCGGCGAGATCGCTCCTCTTTCTCCTCAGGCTGGACGATTTCGCCGTCGGCGTCCTTCTTCGCCCATTTCCTGCATCCCCGCTGGACGATCAGCGAATCGGGAGGCTTGATGACCGACGGGTCCTTGGTCGTAGTCGTGGAGGTCGAGGAACAGGCACAGGGCGTGGAGAAACTCGTCGTGCAGCACCAGGTCATCCAGCGACGCCCGGCCCGCCTCAAGATCGGTCCGGCGCCAAGCGGCCAGCCACGCTCAGAGCCCTCCATCATGGCGTCCTCCCGCTCGGATTCGTTTATCGTTGGCCAGCCTTTGGTAGCGCCTGGATGGCGGTGATGGCTCGTTGCAGAGACGGGCAGCTCTGAGCGGCGGCGGAAACGTCCCAGTGGCGGGATGCGAACTCGGTCAGATGCTCCACGAACAGCGGGCCTGGGTGTGCTTGCCCGTGCACAACCTCTTCCCGGATGCCGCGGCTGCGGCTGCGCTGGCAGAGGTGAAGGAGCGTCTGCTTGGCGTGTGGTTTGGCTTCGGGATCAACGGGAACCGTGTCGGACGAGACCGCGAAATAACGGCTGAATCCGAGTCTGTCTGCCATCAGCCATGCCTCGGTCATGGTGTGCACGATCCTCAAGGCGAACAACGGGTTATCTGGGATGCCCGTCAGCAGTCTTTGGCGCAGGCTCACGGGGCATTGGTTGTCCGAATCCCGGAACACCACCCAGGGCTGGTCACGGGCGGCCCTCGAATAGTTGGCCAGCTTTGCGTCAAGCTTAGTCTTTCCCCGGGTAACGGTCACATGGTGCACTTGCCTTCCAGCAAACTCCACCACGCGCCTCGCGACTGCTTTGTCGGAATCGCCCTCCACCACGACGTGCATGGCTACCGCCGCGCGGCCTTGATGAGACCGGTCAGGTCGCCTGGGTTGATCAGCTCCGCCACCACTTCGGACAGGGGAAGGTCGGCGCTGATCTGAGCTTCTACCTCGGCGATCTCGGAGAGCTGGTTGGCGACCGTGGCGTCGCTGGTCACCTGCAGCACCAGAACTTCCCCTGGGCGAATGCCTTCGTCGTCGAGCAGCTCCGGGGAGTGGGTTGAGAGGATCACCTGCATGCTGGTCCCGCGCTGGGCCATCGCCAGAAGCGAGGCCAGCTTCTGCACGACAGCCGCGTTGAGCGAGAGTTCCGGCTCTTCCAGGAGCAGCACTCCGCCGTTGGCAGGAGAGCTGATGATGGTCCACAGGATTCCGATCAGGCGCAAGGTACCGTCAGAGAAGTCGGTTTCGTTCTGCTCCGACGGGTTCCTGCGCCAGTTGCGGTATCCGGCAATCAGGTGTGGCTGTCCTGCTTTGTCCACCTCCAGTCGCAGCGTTTCGAATCCTGGAACCGCCGACTGCAGGGCCTGCTCGATGCGCCGGAACCACGCCTGCCTGGTGCGGACCGGCGTCGCGTTCATGTCCGCGATCATGGAACTGCCGAATACCCGAGGGCTCGCCCCGCCCGCTTGGGGGTAACGGATCATCTGGGGCACCAGGTGGAAGTAGTTGGCCTTGGCGAAATACTCGGCGATGGGCCGGAACTCCTGGTTGGCGGAGATCTGTTCCAGGTGCGTCTGGGTGAGCTGATCTGGGTCCCGGTCATCATTGGCGTCCGGGCGGGACAGCAACTCCCTGCCGTTGCGGGTGACGATCTCGCGAACGACGATGGGGCGGTTGTGGCCGCCCTTTTTCCCCTTGATCGCCAACTCGTAGCGCCATTCATCTTCCCCGTCGCGCAGATCAACCATGATGGCGAGTTCGCCCTTGTGGTTGTTTCGGGCGAACAGGCAACGTGCCCTTGACAAGCCACCGCGTGCTTCAAGGGCCGCCGCCAAACCACCGCCCGGCCGGGAGATGTCACCCAGGAAGCGGAAGAGGTCAAGCAGATTCGACTTACCCGCTGCGTTTGGTCCGACAATCAGCAGGCGATCCTCCACTGCGAAGTCGAGGTTCTTGAAATTGCGCCAGTTGTGGGCAGTGACATGGGTGATCTGCATGGTTCAGTCCTTCCAGTGCACGTATCGTCTCATTGACTGCTCCCGAATCCTCACGGAACCTTTGCCTGGCAAATAGTGACCGTGACACGCTGTCTGAAGAGACTTACTGTGCCACAACAGCTCGGCCGACCGTTCCATCATGTCGTCCTCCCACTCGGACCCGTCGATCCTTGGCTTTCCTCCTTTGGGCACGGCGCCAAACCGGGTTTGCGGCACCGGAGGGCCGACAGCTCAATGACTTCTGCTGCTGGAGCATCATGTGGTTCTGGGTCGAGCTGCATCCAGTAGCGCACCAGGTGGGGGCACCGGCCAGCGCATTCCTCTGGTGGGGGGTTGTTGCCTAGGTCTCGAGGGTTGGCAGCTGGTTGATGCGCAACCGCGCGGATCTTCTCAGCTCGTCAGGGTCTGGGCGGTCACGAATTGAGGCGGCACCTCGTCGGCCAACCACACCTTGTCGTTGCCCTTGTAGAAGGGGATACCGGCGGCGTGGGCCGCTGCGGCGTCGACGCGCAGGACGACCGGGCGCGACGCGTGCCGCAACCCCGCCGCCCGCGCCATCTCGACATCCGTGGACAGGTGCACGAACTGCCGCGACATGGGCAGCAGCCCCTCGCGCATCACGCGTTCCAGGTTGTCCGGGGAGGTGCCGTGGTTCGGCGACGACCTCGTCACCGCACAGGAAACATGCCACACCGCCCCAGAGAGCGCGAGCCCGCCTCAGGGCCGCTCCCGCGGCGCCGGGGAACCGGCCCTCCGGAACCCCAGCGACCCGTAGAGGCGGTGGGCCGCATCCGAGGTCCCCTCCCCCACCCGCAGGGACAGCTGGGCATCGCCCGCATTCCGGCAGGCGAGCATCGCGCCGGTCATCAGGGCCCGCCCGATTCCCCGGCCACGGAGTTGCGGATCGACGAACAGGTCGATGATGAAGGGCCCTTCGAGTCCCTCGTCCCAGATGGAACGCTCCACCGTCAGCACGGCCCCTGCGGGCCGGCCACCGGCCTCGGCCACGAGACTGGCCCCGGGACGGAGAACACCGTAGTCGCCCTCGAAGGTAGCGGCGATCTCCGAAATGGCCTCGGCGTGACTCCCGGCCCCGATCCCCGGGGGATAGCTGATCAGGTAGAGCCGGGCCAGCGGTTCGAGATCGTCGGTTCTGATGATCCGCGGCAACGGTTCGGGGAAGGCACGGGCCGGTAGGAGGGACAGATCAGCGGTGAGCAGGTCGGAGGGCATGACGGAATCCATTTCGTGACGGGGCTGGCCGGGTGGGTTGGTGGACGGTGTCAGAAACGGATCACGCCCACGAGTCTAGGCCAGCATCGGGAGCGGGGCCACCATGCCCTGGCCGCGCTACGGACATCATCCGGATCTGTGCGCGCCCGGGGAAAGGACACGATCCGGCGCTCCGCAGGAACGGCTTAGGCAACAGGGTCCCGTTGAAGAAGGTTCCGCGGACGAGGGCCCGCCGCCGCGGCCATCCGGTGGCGGTCCGGGACGCGCACAAGTGGCGCCGGCTCAGCGTCGATTTCTCTTCGCCGTGGGAGGATTTCCTCATGCATCCCGTCGACCCCCTGATCCTGGACGAATCACCTGAGCGGGCCGGGGCCATCGCCGTCATCGACGCCCCGGGGCTCGTCACGGCCGCCCTGGAACGCAGCGGCGACGTGAGGGTGTGGTGCGACGACCTGCGTGATGCGCAGGCCGTGTCCGAGATCGATCCCGGCCTGCTCGTCTCCCATCCCGGTGAACTGCGCGGGGTGGATCTGGTGTGGGGGCATCTGCCGAAGTCCCTGGCTGCCCTGGACGAGCACTGCGCCAGCGTCCAGGGCGCCCCGGATGTGATGTTCCTCAGCGGGGCGAGGGTCAAGCACATGAACCGCTCCATGAACCAGGTGCTGGCCCGCTACTTCACGGCCGTCAACGCCAGTCTCGGGCGTTCCAAGTGCCGCGTGCTGCGGGCCTGGGGACCGAACCAGCTCGAAACCGAATGGCCCAAAGCCCGCCGTCATCCGGACCTCGGCCTGGTCCTCGTCGCGCACGGCGCCACCTTCAACGGCAACCGGATCGACGACGGCACCCGGCTCCTCCTGGACCACCTGGATCCCAGGGACGGGACCGCGCTGGACCTGGGGTGCGGCAACGGGGTGATCGCCGCGGTCCTGGCTCGCAGGGGGCTCCAGACGACCGCGACCGATGTCTCCTGGTCGGCGGTGGCCGCCACCCGCGCCACCGCTCAGGCCAACGGTCTCGACATCGACGTCCGCTGGGCCGACGGCCTGTCCGGTTTCCCCGACCACAGCTTCAACGTGATCGCCACCAATCCCCCGTTCCACCGGGGGCACGCCAAGGAGTCGGAACCCACCCTGCGGATGTTCGACGAGGCCGCCCGGGTGCTGCGTCCTGGCGGGCAGCTCTGGTGCGTGTTCAACTCCCATCTGCCGTGGCGCAGGGAGCTCGCCACCCGGGTTGGTCGGACCAGGGTCGTAGCCCAGGACCGGAACTATCAACTGACGTTTACAAACCTGTGACCTGCCCACAGGAAGCGTGCACACAACACACAGGTAACGCACAGGTTCCCGGAGTTCTCTATTTCCTGTAGCCAACGAAGCGAACAGGAGAGCCTCATGACGAACCAGGAGAACAACCACCCGGCCCACAACACCCAGGAGGGTCTGCCCGGGAATCCCTTCCGGAACGCAGCCGGCTCCCAACAGTCCGTTTCGCAGCCCGGCCAGGCCATTCCCCAAGCCGGCCAGCCCAGCCCCCCCGGGCCCGAGCAGCCGGCCCAGAGCACTCCCACCTTCCAGCCCGCGGGCGCCTCTAATCCCCAAGGTCCTCAAGGACCCCAGGCCGTTCAAGGTCCCCACACGGTCCAGAACCCCCAGGCGATGACCCAAGGACCTGCCCCCGCCGCGCACCCACTGCCTTCCGGCGCGAGCCAAGCGGCAGGGCCCTGCGCCACCTCGGCCCCAGCGCAGGCGCAGACCGCAACCGCGACGAAAAAGCCCCGGAAGACCCGGAAGACCTTGGCTGGTTTCGTCGCCGTCGCCCTGCTGTCAGCCGGGGTGGGTGGGGGCAGCGCGATCGCCGCGAACCACTACCTGGGGGGCAACCAGCCCAGCGCCATCTCGACGGCCACCACCACCCAGGTGGCGCAGCCCTCCGCGAACAGCCCCGACTGGACCGCGACAGCGGCCGCCATCAAGAACGCCGTGGTGGCGATCAAGGTGGAGGGCAGCGACAAACAAGGGCAGGGCTCCGGTGTGATCATCGACGCCCAGGGCCACATCGTGACCAACAACCACGTGGTCTCCGGCGCGGGCCAGGGAGCCAAGCTCAGCGTCACGATCGGCGACAAGACCTATTCTGCCAAGGTCGTCGGCACCGATCCCTCCACCGACCTGGCGGTGCTGAAGCTCGAGAACCCACCGTCGAACCTGACGGTCGCGTCCTGGGGGGATTCCTCCAGCCTCAAGGTGGGGCAACCGGTGATGGCGGTCGGCAACCCGCTGGGGTTGTCCGACACGGTGACCACCGGCATCGTCTCCGCCCTGAACCGGCCCGTCACGACCCAAGCGGTCAACGACAACAACGATCTCGACAACAACATCAACAGCCAACAGGACAGCGACGTGGTGGTCACCTCCGCCATCCAGACCAACGCCGCCATCAACCCCGGCAACTCCGGTGGTGCACTGGTGGATTCGTCCGGTGCGCTGGTGGGCATCACATCCTCCATCGCGTCGCTGGCCTCCAACGGCTCGTCCTCCGGCCAGTCCGGCAACATCGGCATCGGTTTCGCGATCCCGTCGGCCCAGGTCAAGTCCGTGGTGGAGCAACTCATCGCCAACGGCACCGTCAAGCACCCGCAGCTGGGCATCCGGGCCAGCAACGGCACCTCCGGCACCCAGCTCGGCGCCAAGGTGGAGGACATCACCCAGGGTTCGGCAGCCGCGCAGGCGGGGCTGCAGAAGGGTGATCTCATCACCGCAATCGACGGCACCCCCGTGGTCGGTTCCGAATCCCTCGTGGCGCAGGTGCGCAGCTACGAGGTGGGGAAGGAGGTGACCCTGAAGGTACTCCGAGGCAGCGAAACCCTTGAACTGAAAGTGACCCTTGGAACTGCGAGCTGAGAGGTCTTCCGACAATCGCTGCCGAGCCGGCGCCGTGGTCTCCCGTCCCACTCCGGGAGGCCGCGGCGCCGAGCAGTATTCCCGATGACATGACCGACGCATCCGCGGCATGGCCTAGGCTCGTCGCATGACTACCGCGCTGGGGCACCTTGTCGTGGAGGGGCTGGGATCGATTCGACACGTCGAACTGGACCTGAGCACCGACATCACGGTGCTCATCGGGGCCAACGGGTCGGGCAAGTCGAACCTCGTCAGCGCCCTGGAGCTGGTGTCACGCATCTGGGATGACTCCTTCCAGGAGTACCTGCGCCGCCGCGGGGGCGTGGACAATCTCCTCTTCGAGGGTGAGCAGACCCGGGCGGATCGCATTCTCATCACCCTCATGTCCGGGTTCGACGCGCGGGACAACCGGAACGGTTACCGGGTGGAGCTCCGCCCCGACGAGATGACCGGTTCGGGCCTGGCGGAGTTGCACGAGTGGTTGCTCTTCCAAGCGGGACACGAGCGGCGCCGCCCTTACGACGAGAACCTGGGTTTCGGTTCCCGGAGCCGGGTTCGTGACATCACCGAGTCGGAGGGCTCCGGGAAACTGCCGAACTTCGCCAGGTACGTGCGCCCCATCCTGGAGGGTTGTCGCGTTTTCCACTTCGACGACGTCTCCGGTCACGCACCCGTGAAAGGATGGTCGACGGTCGGCGACGACCTGGCCCTGCGTTCCGATGCGGAGAACATCGCCGCCTATCTCCACAGGGTCAGCCGGGAGCACCCCGGGCACTACAGGCGGATCGTGGCGGCCATTCGTCGCGTCACGCCTTTCTTCGACGATTTCGTTCTCAGACCCGATCCCTCGGAACGAATCCGGCTGCGTTGGAAGCAGCGGGGCCTGGACCGCACCTTCCTGGCGCGTGAGGCCAGCGATGGCACGCTGCGTTTCATCTGCCTGGCCACCCTGTTGCTGGGGCCGGATCTTCCCGCAACGGTGGTCCTGGACGAGCCCGAGCTCGGACTTCACCCAGCAGCGATCGACCTGCTCGCGGAGATGGCCCGCGTCGCGGGACGCAACGGCCACAGGGTCCTCCTGGCCACCCAGTCGGTGCCACTGGTGTCCCACTTCGACCTGGGCGAGATCGTCGTCCTCGACAGGATCGACGGCGCCACGGAGGCCTCACGTCCCGACGAGGCGTTCCTCACGGCTTTCCTGGAGAACTACTCCACGGGCAACCTGTGGGAGATGAATCTCCTCGGGGGACGCCCCACGCAAGAAGGGCGAATCCCGTGAAACAGGTCTTCATCCTCGTCGAAGGCCAGACGGAGGAGGTCATCGTCAATGACGTGCTCGCCCCGCCTGCCCAGGCCCACGGTTTCGCGCTCACGCCTACCGTGGTCATCACCTCGGCCACTCCCACCGGCGCTCATCGCGGAGGCGGGGGTGGAAGCAGTACGACATCAGACTCCGCAGCCTGCTCGGGGCGAGTCACGCCCACCGGGTCGGCCTCCTCATCGACTACTACCAGTACCCTCAGGGAGCTCCGGGATACGGAACCGGGGGAAGTGGCGCCCAGCGCCAGCGGGATCTCATGAACGCCCTGCACACCCACTACCCTGACCCCCGGTTCCGCCCCCTCGTCGTGCTGCACGAGATCGAGGCGCTCGTTCTGGCTGCCATCGACGCCGGGAAGGGCGACGATCTGCTTCCCGCCAAGGGGCTCACAGGTCTTCGGCGCGACATCACCCGGGCCGGCGGACCCGAGCAGGTTGACCACGGCCCTGCCACCTCGCCATCGAAGCGGCTCGGGAAGGTGGACCCGAACTACATCAAGACCGTCACCGGCCCTCTGCTGATCGCCGAAGCGGGGCTCGGCCCGGTCCTGAACCGCTGCCCCACGTTCGCTGCCTGGTGGCAGGATCTGCTGTCCTGACCCTGGAAACCGGTTGAGCCGGGTCACGATCACCCTTCCAAAGCTGGTTGAGCCGGGGAGCGAGGAACGAGCAACCCGAGTCGAAGCCCCTTTTGAAGCTGGTTGAGCCAGCTCGTGGGGCTCGGTTCAACCAGCTTCGGGGAGAAACGGTCCACCTCGCTTCGATTCGGATACCCTCGACGCCATGCGCGCCCGCCTGATCGCCCTGAACCCGGAGCCCGTCGACCTGCCCTTCGAGGCTGCCTGGCAGCCACGACCCTTCGGTCACGTCGCCCACGCCATCGTCGAGACCGACGATCCGGAACAGCTGCGCCTGCGACTCCTGGAGGTCGCTTCGGGCGGGGTGGTCACGGGTCCTCTCGCCGAGGAGCCGGCGCGTCTGGTGATGATGGATGTGGATTCCACCCTGACCACGACGGAGGCCATCGACCTGCTGGCGGAGCACGCCGGCACCGGGGAGCTCGTCGCCTCGATCACGGAACGGGCGATGCGCGGTGAGTTGGATTTCGCGGAGTCGCTGCGGGAGCGGGTCGCGACGTTGCAGGGGCTGCCGGTCCGGGTCTTCGACGAGGTCCTGCCCCGCATCACCTTGTCGCCGGGCGCGCGGGAGCTCGTCGCTGCCCTCCATGAGGCAGGGGTGAGGGTGGGGGTCACCTCGGGTGGGTTCACCGCTCTCGTGGCCCCCCTCGCCGAGGAACTCGGCCTCGACTTCTTCAACGCCAACGTCCTCCAGGTCGCCGACGGGGTACTCACCGGTCGCGTCGACGGCCAGATCGTCGACAAAACCGTCAAAGCCCACGACCTGCTCCGCTTCGCAGCCGACGCCGGCATCCCCCAGGAGCTGACGATCGCCATCGGCGACGGCGCCAATGACCTCGGCATGCTCACAACAGCCGGTCTCGGAGTCGCCTACTGCGCCAAGCCTTTGACCGCCACCCAGGCCGACGCTGTTATCGCCTTCCCGCGCCTAGACGCCGCGGTCCCGCTCACCCTGCTGTCGTAGATTCGGTGGTGTCCACACGACCCTGAGTCATCTTCCGGGGAAGCCGTTTGGTCAAGTCGAGGTCCGCTCTCGACGATGGCGACAACAAACCTCCTAGTCCGACTAAATTGTTGCCGAACGGAATACTCCAATAGGTTAAATCACCATTGACGCCTCGTCCTACCCCACGTAGCATCGCTACATGGAAGCACACACAAGATCTCGTAATACCAGATTCCGACGAACATGCCTCGCGCTGGCAACAGCCCTGCTGGGCCCAGTTGGGCTCGCCTCAACTATCGGGCTGCAATCGGCCTCAGCAGACCAACTCGACCCAGTCACCGACAACAGCTCAGTTTCCGCGCCCGCACAGGTGTACAACCCAGATTCCGGGGCGGTCGAATCTCTGTCCGCTGCGAACGAGGATGTACTTCGGAACTACTGGACACAGGAACGCCTGGACAACGCCATTCCACTCAATGTGACGAGTCCGCAGACCCCTGCCCCTGATGATTCTTCGCAGTTGCCTCAGCCCGACCCTGGGCCACAGACCACAATCCAGCCTGCTGCCCCAACGCAGCCGCAGCCCGCCCGACCTGAAACTTCCGAGGCCGTCAGCAATTTCTCCCATACCAATGGGAAGGTCTTCTTCCACAACGCCACCGATGGCAAGGACTACAACTGCTCGGCGTCTGCGGTTGCCAGCGGATCGCGATCCATGGTCGCCACGGCAGGTCACTGTGTACATGGTGGTCCTGGCGGAACATGGCACCAAAACTGGGTATTCATTCCCGGATACCACAAGGGGACGCACCCAAACGGCACTTTCCCAGCCCGATCGTCCCGAACGATGCAGGACTGGATCAACTACGGCGAAAATGCTCGTGGTTTCAACTCGGACGTGGCCTTTGTCAGCACCTACCCCAACGAGAATGGCGCCAAGGTCGTTGATGCCGTCGGCGGACACGGTCTGATCTGGGGTGGCGACCAGTACGAGTTCAATGCCGACATCTTCGGTTACCCGTTGAATCTTGACGGAGGAGAAGTTATGTGGGCCTGTTGGGGAACAACTGGCACCCGGTACCAGTTTTACTGGGGCTTCTACAAGTTCTCCCAGATTTCGGGTTGCAACTTCGGCGGCGGCTCCTCAGGTGGACCCTGGCTGATGAACTACGACAATGGAAATGGGCTTGGGCTCATCAAATCCATCACATCTTTCGGTCCGACTGACTCGACTGAGTACAGCGCTGGGCCATTCTTCAGGAGCGCGATCGGTGAGATGTACCAGGCAGCCGACAACGACTAGGGTCCTTCGACAATGCCCTCCACTCGGACACTTGTACAAACAATCATGGTGATCGTCACCTGCTGTGCGTCAGCCTGCGGGAGCGCCGACGGCGAATCGACGTCCGCACCCGCACCGTCGAGCACCGTCACCGCCCCGTCACCCGACGATGTACCCCGTTCCGACCTGAAGAACCCACGCCCGTTGGACTGGTCCAAGGCCGAGGTCGTCGGCGAGAACCAGATTCGCGTCCACTACTTGTCTGGTGACCCCAAGTGCGTCGGCATCGACGCCGTGGTCGAGGAGGACGAGACGACGATTCGCGTCAAGATCCTCGAAGGATCGCTGCCGGACGCGCCAGAGACGTGCTCGGCAATCGGGCGGCTCGGGTCGGTGCTCCTGACCCTCAAGGGGCCCGTCGCCGGGCGCGAGATCGCCCACGGCTGATTCTTCGCGAAACCGGCACCGTTCGTCCGCCTGGCGGGGCCCTATCAGAGCAGCGACAAGACGTCTATTGCCCACCCCGGCGTCCGGGGCGTGAGAAACTCACCACCGCCCAGTCTCCGCCCCGGGCGCTCCTCCTAGCAGCACCAATCTCGCCCCACGTGTGCTCCGCACCTA
This sequence comes from uncultured Propionibacteriaceae bacterium, assembly GCA_938012815.1. Classification (GTDB taxonomy): domain Bacteria; phylum Actinomycetota; class Actinomycetes; order Propionibacteriales; family Propionibacteriaceae; genus Arachnia. The sequence goes on along the minus strand of CALLVV010000095.1, from coordinate 23,590 downwards.
GTTGGGGCACTAGTCTTGCTGTCACGTGAACTTCCAAGGAGGGAAAATGTCAGGTCGGATCCACAACGAGGGTTTCCGTTCCAAATTGATGTCCGCTGAGGACGCGGCCGCTCTGGTCGAGAACGGCTGGAACATCGGCTTCTCGGGCTTCACCGGGGCCGGTTACCCCAAGGAGTTCCCCAAGGCCCTCGCAGCACGCATCGACGCTGCGCACGAGAAGGGTGAGGAATTCCGCATCGGCATGTGGACCGGGGCCTCGACCGCACCTGAGCTCGACGGCGCACTGGCCCGCACGGGGGGCGTCGCGTTCCGTGCGCCCTACCAGTCCGATCCCGAGATGCGCACCGCGATCAACAAGGGCATCACCAACTACTGCGACATCCATCTCTCACACATGGGGATGCAGGTGTCGCAGGGCTTCCTGGGCCCGCTGCACCTCGCCGTCGTCGAGGCCACCGCGATCACCGAGGACGGCGACATCGTGCCCTCCTCCTCGGTCGGTCTGAACCGCACCTATCTCGAACAGGCCGACAAGGTCATCATCGAGGTCAACTCGTGGCAGTCCGAGGACCTGTTCGGCATGCACGACGTCTACTACCCCATCGGTGTCCTGCCCCCGAATCGTGGCGCGCTTCCCATCACCAGCACGGGCGACCGGATCGGTGACAAGGTGCTCAAGGTGGACGCCGACAAGGTGGTGGCGGTCGTCGAGACCAACGCCGCGGACCGCAACACCCCGTTCAAGCCCCTCGACGACGATTCCCGGGCGATCGCGGGTTACCTCCTGGACTTCCTGACCAACGAGGTCAAGCAGGGTCGGCTGCCCGAGAACCTGCTGCCGTTGCAGTCGGGTGTGGGCAACATCGCCAACGCGGTGCTCGCGGGTCTGCTGGAGGGTCCGTTCGAGAACCTCACCTCCTACACCGAGGTGATCCAGGACGGCATGGTCGACCTGATCGACGCCGGGAAGGTCACTGTCGCCTCCGGTACCGCGTTCTCGCTGTCCCCGGAGGCCGCGGAGCGGATGAACGAGAAGGCCGGGTTCTACCGCGACCACATCATCCTGCGCCCCATGGACGTCTCCAACCATCCCGAGGTGATCCGCCGCATGGGTGTCATCGCCTGCAACGGCATGATCGAGGCCGACATCTACGGCAACGTGAACTCCACCCACGTCATGGGGTCGCGCATGATGAACGGCATCGGTGGTTCTGGTGACTTCACCCGCAACGGCTACTTCTCCTCGTTCGTGACCCCGTCGACGGCGAAGGGCGGCGCGATCTCCGCGATCGTCCCGATGGTCAGTCACGTCGACCACACCGAGCACGACGTGGACGTCATCATCACGGAGCAGGGGCTCGCGGATCTACGTGGCCTGGCCCCGCGGCAGCGCGCCCAGGCGATCATCGAGAACTGCGCCCACCCGGACTTCAAGGAACCGCTGCGCGAGTACGTGAAACTGGCGGCGACGAAGGCCAACGGGCAGCAGACCCCGCATGACCTGGCGACGGCCCTCAGCTGGCACGTGCGTTTCCTGGAGACCGGTTCCATGAAGTGACACCCAGGTCCTGAACGCCACAGATTCCTCGTCCCTCTCGTGCATGAAACGCAGCGGAAAACCGGTTCAACGTCATGTGACGACGTCGAGCCGTCGAATCCCTACGACTCGCGCACGAGGGGGACGGATGTGATGGTGGGGACGGCGATTCGCACACGGGGCAGCGCAATTCGTGCGCGGGATGATTGGGTTCAGATTCCCAGCTGGTAGGTGCGGTGCCGTTGCCAGCGACCGGTTCCGGGCGGCGGGCCGCTCCACAGCTCGACGGTGGTGCAGACCTGGCGGATCGGTAGTTTGCTGAGCACCTCGGCCTCCGCCGCCTTCAGGTCGGCCAGGGGCGCGCGTTTGCCGATGGTGACGTGCGGGACGGCCCGCTCAGGGACGGCACCGAAGGCGGGGTATTCGGGGAAGACCTCACGGATCCGGGTGACGAGGTTCGTCAGCACCGTCGCCTCGCTGGGCACGAGGTACACCGAGTCCGTGCCGAACCATGCGGTGCTGGTGAAATCGATGTGGAACCGCCCGAACTCGCGCAGCACGTCGATCAGGGCGTCGTCGTCGTCCATCGACAGGTTGGTGGTGAACGGGTACAGCAGGTTGAGATGCGCCGACACCCCGTCGGCGGCCGACGGGTCGAGGCGCTCACGCAGGGGCTGCAACACCGGCTCCGTGTCCGAGCATTTCAGCATCAGCGCTGATTGCCGGCGCACCAGATGAGGTTTACGGACGGCTTGCATGAGGACATTTTATGTTTCTCACAGCATTTGCGTGGCATTGGGCGGAGGCGAGTCGCGATGCGGGCGGCTCCCGGCGATCCGCGGGATCGTGGAAGACTTGGGATCCGTGAGTATCCGGGAGTACTGCAAGCAGTTGAACACCGAGCTCGTGGCCCTGCGCCGCGAACTCCACCAGATGCCCGAGGTGGGCCTTCATCTGCCCCTGACCCAGGCCAGGATCTTGAAGGCCCTCGAGGGATTGCCGTTGGAGATCACGCTGGGCAGGTCACTGAGCAGCGTGGTCGCGGTGCTGCGCGGCACCGCCCCGGGCGGGGGCGAACGCCCCGTGGTGCTGCTGCGCGGTGACATGGACGCGTTGCCCGTGGAAGAACTATCGGGCGAACCCTTCGCCTCGACGAACGGGAACATGCACGCCTGCGGCCACGACCTGCACATGTCGCTGCTGGTGGGGGCGGTGAAGGCCCTCACCGCGCACCGCGACGAACTGGCCGGGGACGTGATCTTCCAGTTCCAGCCGGGCGAGGAGAGCGTCAACGGCTGCCTCCACATGCTGAACGAGGGTCTCCTCGACGTCGCGGGCCGGCGCCCCGAGGCCGCTTGGGCCATTCACGTGTGGGCGGGCCTCGATTCCCTCGGCACCTTCTCCACCAAGCCCGGCCCGGTGATGGCCAGCACCGACGAGATCAAGGTGCGGGTTCTCGGGCGCGGCGGGCACGGCTCGGCCCCACACCTGGCCGCCGACCCGGTCCCCGCGATGGCGGAGATGATCACCGCCACCCACGCCATGGTGACCAGGCGGTTCAGCGTCTTCGATCCGGTGGTGGTCAGCGTCGGCCGGGTCCAGGCCGGCACCGCCGCGAACGTGATCCCGGAGGAGGCCTTCTTCGACGCCACGATGCGCACCTTCTCCGACGCCTCCCGGACGCGCCTGAAGCAGCTGTGGCCGGAGCTGTTGGAGGGCATCGCCCGCGCCCACGGTGTCGGGGTGGAGATCGAGGTGGTGGAGCAGTACCCCGTCACCATCAATGACGAGGTAGCCGCCGACCACGTCGCCGACGTGGTCCAGGAGCTGTTCGGCGAACACCGGCACGTCCGCTGGAGCGAACCCCTGGCCGCGGCCGAGGACTTCTCCCGCATCCTGGAGACTGCACCCGGCTGTTTCATCGACTTGTCAGCCTGCCTGCCGGAGTTGGATCCGGCCACCGCCCCGATGAACCACTCCGCCTACTGCCGGTTCGACGACTCGGTGGTCGCTGACGGTGCCGCACTGCTGGCCGAGTTGGCCCACCGGCACCTCGCGCCCTCCGCCCAGTAGTCTGGTCGGTGATGACCACCCAGCCGACACCACCCTCACCCATCTCGCATCCCCCGGCGGCTCCCGCCACCCAGGACGCCACGACACCCCGCCGACTCGCGGACGGCCCCCAACCCCACAGGGTTGCCGCTGCTCCGCCCGCTCCGAAGGAGATCGCGACGCTGCCGCCGCTGCCGGTTCTGCACCAGCAAGTGCCTCTGTCGAAACGCACGGGGGAACCGCCCCGCCCGTGGAGCGTGCTGGTGGGGTTGGTGCTGTTCTGCCTGGCGGCCGTCGCCGTGACCGCGGTCTATGCGAGACACTGGTGGCTCGCGGTGCATCCCGACACCTATTCGTCATCGGCGCACCTGATCCAGTGGCTGACTCCCGACCCCGGCAAGTGGTTGTCGCTGACCCTGGAGGGGGTGCTGGCGCTCGTCCTGGTGCTGGTCGCGGGTGCCTGCGCAGTCGCAGGCTATCAGGCGTGGATCGGCTGGAGCTGGGCTCGGGTCATCTCGGTGACGGCACTGGTTCTGACGGGGGTCGCTGTTCTGCTGTTCGACCCGTGGGCCCTGGTCGGGGCCAGTTTGGCCCTGCTGGGCGCGGTGTGCGTGTTCCTGCCCACCACGACCCGGTACTTCCAATACTTCGCGGCCCATCGGGCGAGGCTGGAGGAAACCTACCGGACCCCGGAGAGAATCTTCTACGGTCGCCTGCCGCGTTTCCGCTAGAGGACAGTGACGCGCCGGCCAGACCGGCCAGACCACGAACGGCTGAGCTACCCCCTGTGAAGCCGGTTGAGCCGGGCCGCGATGAAGAGCAGACCGGCTCAACCGACTTGGGGGAGCTGGGATCCCCCTGGAAGGATTACTTGGAGGCGAGGACCTCGCCCTTGGGCCAGGTCTGCTTGATGAAGTCCTTGACCTGCTGGCTGTGCAGCAGCTCGTCGAGTTTCTTGACGTCCTGATTGGCGTTGTCCTCGCGCCACACGAGGATGTTGGCGTAGGGGTTGTTCTCCACCTCCTCGACCAGCAGCGCATTGCTGGTGTCCAGGTTGGCGCTCAGGATGAAGTTGGAGTTCACGAAGACCAGGTCGAAGCCCGAGTCGCTCAGCAGCTGCACGTTGATCTCGGGCTGGTTCTCCTTGAAGTCGAGGCCGCGGGGATTCTGCTCGGGGGTCAGGTTGAGGACGGTGGAGTCCTCGGTGAGGCCCTTCAGCAGGCCGGCCTTCTCCAGCAGTTTGAGGGCGCGGTACTGGTTCGTGACGTCACTGTTGATGGCTACGACGGCACCGTCGGGCACCGTGGACAGGTCGGTGTGTTTCTGGGAGAACACGGACAGGGGTTCGATGTGGATTCCCTCACCGTGGGCGAACTTGTAGCCCTTCTCCTTCATCTCGGTTTCCAGGTAGGGCAGGTGCTGGAAATAGTTGGCGTCCAGGGATCCGTCGTTCAGGGATGAGTTCGGGAGCACGTAGTCGTCGAACTCCTTGATCTCGATCTCGATCCCGGCATCCGCGGCGAGATTGTCGCGGACGTACTCGAGGATCTTGGCGTGCGGCACGGGGCTGGCCCCAACCCTCACCTTGGTCTTGGTGCCGCCGCAGGCGGTCAGCACAAGGGTCGCGGCCAACAAGGCCGCCAGCAGGGACAGGTATTTGCGCATAGTGACTGCGTCCTTTCCGGGCCAACCACGAGTTGGCCGCCGTTGTTTTGTCGCGTCGGTTCCTCCTCAGCGGTGATCGACACGACGGATCACCACATCTCCCAACATCTGGATGAGCTGAACCATTCCCACGAGGATCACGATGGTGATCAACTGCACGGATGTCTCGAAACGCTGGTAGCCGTAGTTGTAGGCGAGACGTCCGAGACCGCCACCGCCGATCAGCCCCGCCATGGCGGAGTATCCGACCAGGGTGACCACCGTGGTGGTGACGGCGGCGATCAGCGACGGCGCGGCTTCCGGGAGCAGCACCTTGGTGACGGTTTGCATCCGGGTGGAGCCCATGGCGTGGGCAGCATCCACCTTGCCGGGTTGAACGTCGCGCAGGCCCGATTCCACGAGCCGCGCGAAGAACGGCACGGCCCCTATGGTCAGCGATACGCAGGCCGCGATTGGCCCCACCGATGATCCGGTGAGCCACCGGGTGAACGGGATGAGGCTCAGCATCAGAATGGCGTAGGGAATGGAACGGGTGATGTTGGCGATGGTGGACAGGGTGATCGAGAGCACCGGGTTCGCCACGATCCCGCCACGCTGGGTGACGAAGAGCACCACGCCGAGCGGCAGCCCCAGGACAACGGTGGCAACGCTGGAAATGCCGACCATGATGAGGGTCTCGTAGATCGCGGGCACGAGGGCCCGGACGATGTCGTCGAGGCTCAGTTCGAGGAGGATCATCGGTTGGCTCCGTTCAGTTCGGAGGCGGGGGTGCGTTTGGCATCGGCGCCGAGCTGGCGCAGGTATCCCACCACTGCATCAGGGTCGGTTCCGTCCGGCACCCGGAGTCTCAGATGACTGAAGGTGATCCCGGACAGGTGCTCGACGCTGCCCGCGACGATCGGAATCGTCACCCCGAAGTGCTGCGATGTGAGCGCGACCACGGGACGGTCGGCGGTGCTGCCGGATGCGAGCACGTCGATGAGCCGTCCGCCGTTCTCGACATCGGGGTCGTGGGGTGGGATTCCCAGCAGCGTCTGCGACAGCGACCCGTCGAGGGTGCGGATCACCTCGGTGAGCGGACCGGATTCGACGACCCGCCCCGCCTCCAGCAGTGACACGGAATCGCAGATGCGTTTGACCACGTGCATCTCGTGGGTGATCACCAGAACGGCCAAATCGAGCTGGGAGCGCAGGTCGAGGATCAGGTCGAGGATCTCGTCAGTGGTGCGGGGGTCGAGGGCGGAGGTGGGTTCATCGCACAACAGCACGGCGGGATTGGTCGCCAACGCCCGCGCAATGCCGACCCGCTGCCGTTGCCCACCCGACAGTTGCGCCGGGTAGGCGTTCGCCGCGTCCGCCAGCCCGACGAGTTCCAGGAGGTCGAGGGCGCGCTCCCGGGCGGAGGCCCGGCGTCCCTGGATCTCCAGAGGGTAGGTGACGTTGCGCCACACCGTGCGGGAGTCGAACAGGTTCGCGTGCTGGAACACCAACCCCAGGCGCCGACGGGCGTTGCGCAGCGCGGTTGAGTGGACCTTGGTCAGTTCCACGCCGCCGATCTCAATGCTTCCCGAGGTGGGACGGTCCAGCATGGCCAGACAACGCACCAAGGTGGATTTCCCGGCCCCAGAGTGGCCGATGATGCCGTGGACGCTGCCCTTGGGGACGGTCAGGGAAACGCCATCGAGGGCGCGCACCTCGCGTCCGGACTGGTGATAGACCTTGTGCAGGTCGGTTACGGTGATCAAGAACCCTCCTGGATGGTTGGCGTGCTCCTCAGGGGCTGACACATTGCATCAACCCGAAAGACCCCGCGTAAATTCCTGCACCGTCGTCTCTGCCCGTTTCGGCGGTGTCAGGACCGTACGGCTGCGGCGACGTCCTCGAAGACGTCGCGGTCCAGTACGGCGCCGATCCGGCGGATGTCGTCGGGGTCGATGCGGATGATTCGGTTGATCCGTACCTCGCTGGGACGCCGCTGGGGGTCCCACTCCCCCGTCCCGATGTCCATCCAGAGCCGTCCGCTGCGAGCCTCCTGGGCAGCGTCGCGATCGTGGTCCTTGGATGTCAGCTGCAGCCCGAGCAGCCACTCGTGGTCGTGGCCGATGATCAGCACGGGCCGGTCCTTACCCTCCCTGTGGTCCTCCTCGTAGGGCACCCAGGTCCAGACCACCTCCCCCGGGTCGGCCTCCTTTCCGGGGGCCGGGGAATAGGTGATCCTGGGAGTGCCCTTGAAATCGCCCGGGTACTCGCGGCGCCCCGAGCCTCCGGTGCGACGGGGGCCGCCCGGGTGTTGTCCCGTGTTGCTGGATGTTCTCGCGGTGCTCCTCCTCGTGCTGCGGCTCCGGCGTGACCGGTTCACGTCGGGTCTGAACTGTGCGATGAGGTCCCGAAGGATCCGTGACAGCAGATCACCCAGCCAGTTGCTCATGGGATCACCCTAGGCCCTGTGCGGCAACGATGCGGCACACGGCGAAAGTTTTGGCAAACCAGAGGCCCGCGCCCGTCCGATGGGGGGGTTCGGGCGGGCGCGGGCGTCCTTGGGTCCCGGCTAGCCGGGAGCCGGCGGCGCGGTCCGCTGCCCAGATGGGGGGAACAGGCTACGTCTCCTGCGCTCCGGCAACAACTACGTTACAGCACTGAACCCCCTCAGGGAAGCAAATCGCCCCTCACGTTAACCGTGAATAATTGTTTGACCTCCAACGCATTAACCACGAGCAATCCCCCTTGCCAGCCCTTTGGCCCTCCCGAAGAGGTATTTACCTTTGACAAGGGAGTTAAGGACATTCGCTAGGGCTCCAGGGCCACCATTCCCAAAGCCTCTCCAGCCTCTCCGGGACGGTCGCGGCGATCCATCCCAACGTCCGGTTCCGGTCGGGAAATTTTGGCTCCGAGTTATGATTGCTGCTCCGCCCGCCGGATCCCATGCCCTCGACTCACCGACCCGATGGCATGATTGCCACCATGTCTGATGCACCCCTGAACGGCATCGTCGCGCTGCTCGACGATGCTCCCCTCGACGACCTCATCGGAGTCGTGGAGGTACTGGCCCAGGAAAGAGTGACGAACCTGTCACTGCCCGCCGGGGCACCGGACTTCAAGGAGCTCGCTTCCCTCTACGGTAAGCGGGTCAGGCTCGGGGCACACGGCCCCGTGAACGATCCGACGACGCTGGTGGCACAAGGAGCGGACTTCATCCTCCCCGACTTCCTGACCCCGGACGTCGCGATCGCCGCGGACACACTCAAGGTGGCCTGCTACGCCTCCGCCATGACGCCCAACGAGGTGGTGGCCGCGCTGGAAATGCCCGTGGCAGGGGTGCAACTGCGCCCCGCGGATGTCGTCGGAACCGCGATGGCGGAGCACCTGCGAGAGCTGGGGCTGATCGGAAAAGTTGTCCCGCGCGGCGGATTGACCTCCTTCACCGCCAAACAGTGGTTGAAAGCGGGTTCCCCCGCGGTCTGCATGAGCCGACACCTGATCGGCGACGCCCTCACCGCCGGCGATCTGGCTGCCCTCCGCGACCGCTGCCGCAGCCTCGCCTAGGAATGATGCCGATCAGCCTTCCCACCGGACAACGAAAATCGGAAAAGCACCGGACTGGAGCAGAAGTCCGTCGGCGCTCTCAGATCCCGCGACGCGGCTGCTGGTCCTGCGGTGGTTCTTGGCCACGCGTACGAACCTGGGTGATCTCCGCTTCAGTGAAGTCGTCCCAGTCCTCGCTGGAAGCACGCGGCGCGGGTGGTGGTGGCACGTACCCTCCCTCACGGAACCAGCTGGGGGGCATGGGCCGTGTCTCCGGCTCCCCCTGAGGCGCGGCAACCTCGACAACGTCCCGGGAAGCCATGAATTCGGTTCCCGTACGCACATCGGTCTCGTCGTCCAACCCCGGATCCGTGTCGTAGCCCACCTCCTCCGCGGGTTCGTCATCGAGCAGTTCCCCATCACCGATAAACCCCGACGTTTCTTCGTCCACGTCCCTGCGTCGGGAGCGGACGATGAAACCGAGCACCGCCAGCGCCGCGGCCGCGACGAGCACAACACCTCCGCCCACGAGCCACCACAGCAGGGACCCGCCACGACCCTCACCCTGCGCGGTACCGGACGGCGAGGTGGTGGCCCCCGGGCGTGTGCTGGCCGTCTGGGAAGGAATCTGTGGGGCCGCACCCCCCTCCGTGGCATCGCTCGCGGTTGAGGTGGAACTGCTCTCGGCTATGGGCGCGTCGACGGTGAGTTCCTTCTCGGCCGAGCCGGGTTGCAGGTTCGCACCACCCGCGAAGCTAGCGACCAGTTTCCCGGTGCCGACAGCTGCTGTCCCCGGGATCTCCACATAGCTGTCGAAGTTTCCGTTGGTGTCCGTGACCAAGTTGTAGTCGGAAAGCGTGGCCCCCTCGTAGGCGAAAACCACCAGGGCACCCGAGACCGCCTCACCGGCGGCCGTCTTGACGCTGCCCACTACCCTGACGAGATCTCCCGGAGTCGTGCTGGCGGGTTCGACCTCCAGAGTCACCGCCGTGGTTCCCTGCGCCGAGAACTCGATCCGTGAGGTCTGTGAGGATGGGGCGTGCTGCGCATCCCCCGGGTAGGTGATCACGAGATCCTGGGGACCGGTGAGCTTGTCCGCAGGAATGCTGAATTCCATGGCGAAGGAGCCGTCGCCTCCGCTGGCGACGGTTTGCAGTGGCTGCCCCGCGACTGAGGCGGTCAGTTGTCCGCCTCCCACTCCGTGCCCGGAACCGTCCCGGAGGGCCCCCGTCACCTTGACGTGTCCCGTGGTGTCCGCCGCTACGCTGGCTTGAATCTGCGTGGGGGCCGGGTCCGCCCAGGCCTTGAGGCCCGGGACGAGCAGGGCCGGCAGAGCCGCCAGCAGCAGGCTCAGGGCCATTCGTCTCGCCCGCAAGATCGGTGAACTCATTCAGTTTCCTTTTCAGGAGGTTCCTGTGCAGATTACCGGGAAGGGTTCCAAGGTGTCGTGGTGCCCACAACTCCGGCGCCGGACCCTGGGGCGAAAGTTCCGCTGCAAACCCATGTCCGCTCGCCCCAGAAGCCGTCGCCAAGCCCGCTTGCCAGCCTACCGTTTGCCTCCCACGTCCCAGAAATGGGATTGGCAACGCGAGATGACGTGGCCTGCGGACCATGGAATGATGCATCAAACGCTCAGTTCACCAGCGCGTGGTTTGTGCAATCCGAAACCACAACCTATCCTGAGAGAAGCTCAGGCAATTCTAAGAAATGAGGGGATCCATGGCAAAGGCACGCCGCGCCTTCCTGGAGGAGGACGGCCAAGACGTCCTCGACATCACCCCTCCCGCCGTCACTTCCCCGCGACGGGAGGCAAAACGACCGCGTATCCTCGGCAAGATGCTGGCGCCCATCGCTCTGTCCGGCTTGGTTGCGGCAGGCGCCTTCGCGATTGCGAGCAGAGGAAATTCCGCTCAGATCGCCGACCCGACCTACCAGCACACCGACCTCGGCGTGAGCCGCGGAGGCGAGCGCTCCCCGCTGCCCTCCGCCTCCCCGTCCGCTGATGCCGAGACCAGCAGCCCGGCCCCACTGCCGACCCCGACCGAAACCCCAGAGGCAACACCAACCGAAACCGCCACCCCCACCGAGGAACCGACCACGGCCACCCCGACCAACACCTTCGACCCCTCCAAGCTCGGCGAGAAAACCGGCGAGAAGTACATCGCGTCCTCGGCCAACGTCCGGACCGGTCCCGGTTCCGACTACGACGTGCGGGCCACGCTCGACGCTGGCATCGCGGTGACCGTGACGAACGTCACCTCGAACGGCTGGCAGCAAATCTCCTACAAGAGCCGCGCGGGCTGGGTGAAATCCGACCTGCTCACCGACAAGAAGCCCGAGAGCTCATCCCCCTCCGAATCCGGTTCTGGTTCCGGTGGATCCTCCAGCGGCACGTGTTCGTCTTCCTCCGCGAAGAGCATCGAATCCGGGTTGACCTCGAAGTCGATCTCCGTGCTGCACGCGGTCTGCGCGTCCTTCCCGGACGTGAAATCCTACGGTGGCTACCGCAATGATTCCGGCTACCATGGCCAGGGCCGCGCCATTGATGTGATGATCTCCGGCGACCGCGCCTGGGAGATCGCCAGGTGGCTGCGGGAGAACGCCAAGAGCCTTGGTGTGATCGAGGTCATCCACGCTCAGAAGATCTGGACCACCCAGCGCGCATCCGAGGGCTGGCGCTCCATGTCGGACCGGGGGTCGGCCACCGCGAATCACTACGACCACGTCCACATCTCGGTGGGCGGCTGAGGTGGCTTGAATCGGCCTGCCGTCGCAGCACCTGATGCCCTTTGACCGGGAAAGATTTAGATGAATGCCACCCTGTCACCGACTGCCACGATGCCTTCATTCAAGGTACGTCCCCACCCCCAGCGGATCTTGCCTCCGCGGGTGCGGTAGCCGGCCAAGGTCGCCAGCACGCCGGCCTCCCCTCCCGAGAGTAACTCTGTCAGGGAGTCGTGCTGAACGCGTAGAGCCGCCACGCCACCCCGCGGCCGTCGATCCATTGGCGTTCCAGGCTCGCCACCCCGGCGCCGTTCTCGTGGATTCCCGGGAACCTGGCGGCCACGGCGTCGGCCGGTGAACGTTGCGGATCGGTCACCAGGGCGTAGCGCACCCTCCCGGCGACGGGATCGTCCAGTTTCTCCCTGAAGTCCCGGTCCGGGGTGATGACGAACTGCCGGGGCCTCCGGCTGGCCAGGACGATGGGGAAGGAGTAGGTGGTGTCGGTGATCACGCTTCCCTCGGGCAGGTCCAAGGAATCGAGGTAGGCCGCCGCCTGGACCTGTGTGGCGTGCTGACCGGACCGTGCGACCTCCACCACCTGCTGTTCCTCCCGGGCCAGGTGTGGATCCGTGACGGCCCACCAGGCAACGGGTAGCGGGACGAGGGTGGCGATCAGCACCACCCATGCCGTCACCCTCCGGAACACCAGCCTGCCTGCCCCGTCCCGCAGCGCCCCCAGGACGTAACCGGCCATCAACATACCCCAAGAGACCGCCATGAGCTGGAACCGGAGCCACCCGAAGGACCACCCACTCAGGAAGGCCCACTCTTCGATGGCCAGGATTCCTCCGAGGACGGCGGCGGGCCCCAGCACCCCCGCGTCCCGCCGCCACGTGGCTATCACCATGGCAACGGCGATGAACAGGATCGCGAGAGGCGCCACCGCCAACAGCTGGGCGCTCAGATAGGTCAGGGCCCCGTCAAGGCTCCCACCCGTGACCTCTCCGACGGTCACCCGGGCCTCGGCGACCTGCGCGGACTCTCCGTGCCAGGACGCGCTGGCCGTGAACCACGATCCTGTCGCCATGCGGGAGGCCAGTGCCCACAGAGCGAAGGCCGCAACGAAGGGACCGCCGGCCAGTGAACAGTCCAGCAGGAACAGCGACCCCGTCCGCCGTCCTCCCCGGGACCGCCACCAGCTGACGACGAGGACCAGGACGACGGTGGCCGCCACGGCGGCGGCCGCCTCGTGACGCACCAGGTAGGCCAGGCCGAGACCGCTTCCCACGTGCACCAGGTGCCAGGGATCGTCCTTCCTCAGCCAGCGCGTCAGGCTCAGGGTCGCGTACAGCGCGACCGCCAGGAGCATGGGTTCGCTGGCGCCGACTGCGGCGGGAAGCAGGATCAGGGGCTGGACGGCCAGGATTCCCGTCAACACCAGCGCTGCTCCCCCGCCCATCCCGAACAGGACGAGGAGCCTGCGGGCCAGGACCATCGCCAGGACACCGCAGAACACCGAGGCCAGCACTCCCGCGAACGATTTCGCGGCCAGCACGGGAACCACGGGCGCGAACAGCAGCAGCGGAATCGTCGCCAGCGACGGCAATGGTCCCCGGAGGAAATCGCTGGCCGTCAGGTGGGGGTCACGACTGAACACCGCGAAATAGCCGTCGGCCACCCGGCTCGTGGCATCGGGGAGGACGATGTCCTGGCCCGCCAGCCAGACCCCCACCCCGAGGTAGAGCACCGAGGTGAAAAGGATGATGATCCCGTCGTCGGAAATCCGGAAGCGTCTCTGCTCCCTCACGGCACCCGCTCCCGGGCGGGAAGGATGCCGGCGTGCGGCTCCGCGACCACCTGCTGCCCGGGATCCGCGCGGAATCCGTGGATCGTCTTCTCCCGGCGGAACGAGTGGCGGATCAGCTGGACGACGGCCTTGATCGCGGCCACCCCTGCCAGCAGCCAGTACCCGGGGCTCAGCAGCGCTGCCACCAGCAGGTCGGGGCGCCCCATCACCCGGGCGGCGTACAGGTTCACGTAGATCACGGAGAGGTTGGCCGCCAGCAGGCAGAGAAGCGCCAGGTGGTGGACCAGCGGCGGGAACAGCCCGGCCACGATCGGGTTCCGGGGAACGAACCAGGTCAGGGTGAGGATCCAGAACAAGCCATTGAGAAGACCGAGCAGCGGCCCCCCTGCGACGAGAACCGTCGTATCCGCAACGGCCCGCCAACCGGCCTGCTCAGCGAACAACCGCGGTGAACGCATGTGTACCAGGAAGGTCTGCAGCTGGCCCTTGTACCAGCGGCTCCGTTGCCTGACCCAGTTGATCGGGTCAGGGTTGGGCTCCTCCAGGGTTGTGGAGTCAAGCGCCCCGACCCGGTACCCGGTCCGGCACAGCCTGACGCCGAGGTCGGCGTCCTCGGCCGCGTTCCACGGGTCCCACGCCCCGGCGGTCCTGAGGGCGGCCACCCGGAAATGACTGGAGGTGCCTCCCAGCGCAACAGGGGCGGATGCGTCGACCAGACCGGGAATCAGGTTGCCGAAACGAATCTCGTGTTCCAGCATGGACCAGCGGGCCAGCAGGTTCCGGGACGGGCCGTGGAAACCGAGACGAGCCTGCACGCAGGCGTAACCCGGGCCCAGCCGCTCCAGGGCCACGACGGCCTTGCGCAGCTGGAGCGGATCGGGCCGGTCCTCCGCGTCGAACACCGTGCAGAGCACCCCTCGCCCGGTCAGGAGACCGTAGTTGCAGGCCTTCGGTTTCGTCCGGGGATCGGCCCTGGGAACCCGGATCACACTCAGGTGCGCCCGGGGACGCAGGGCTTCGGCGGCGGCGACGGTCCCGCTGTCACCGGTCTCCACCAGGAGTCGGATGTCCAGCTTGTCCCTGGGATAGTCGATGCGTTCGAGGACCTCGATCAGCTCCTCCACCCGGGATCCGCGGAACACCGGGACCAGCACGGTGTAGGTGGGCAACTGGCCCTCCGGGACCGCACGGGCCTCCTCGTCGGTGACCCTCACCATCCGTCCACCCCGCGCGCCGCGCCTGAACACCAACAGACGGAACACGAGCGCCCAGAGCTGGAAGGCGGCCAGCAACCCGACCAGCACCACTCCGGTGGGGCCGGGCAGGAGAACCAGCCCGGCCAAGGACGACACGATCCCCGCCACTAGGAGCAACCGCTGCCAGCGGACCAGGATGACGCGGGCCGAGTAGGCGGGGGAACGGCGCTCCAGGGCATGGCAGGCAACGTCGAGGGCCTGATCCGGGGCCACGAAGGCCGAATCCGGGAAAGGGGCCGGGACTTCTCCGGGTGGGATGAGCGCGCCCCGGTTGAGCGCGCGCTTCGGTGGCGGGGAGGTCATGGCATCACTCCGATCCTCGACGAGGCGGCTACGAGAACCAGCGCAACGCCCACCGCAACGTGACGTGTCACCGGGATCCGGTCCAGCTGGTCGTGGGGCGCCCATCTTCTGCGGGTCGCCGCCACGAGCGCACCACCGCACCACACGGCAAGCACCACGCCCATGGCCACCAGGTGACCGGGTGGGGGCAGCAACCATCCCAGGGCCGGAAACACAGCCGGCCAGACCCACATCGCGGCTCGGGTGCCGCTCAGTATCAGCACGCACGCTGCCAGGCAGAGCAGCCACGCGACGGTCACGGCCGCGGGATTGTCGGCAGTGGGCCACTGGCGCAGCATCCAGATTCCTGCTCCCAGTGCGGTGGCGGCGAGGATCAGGTCCACCTCGCGGTCGTCGATCCGGGGTTGGTTGCGGCTCACGCAGAGCAGGGCCGCGGCGGCCAGCAGCGAACCCAGCCACCCGGGCCACAGCCCCGGCAGCGCGGGCGACTGCGGCATCGCCGCCGCCACCAGCACCCCGCACAGTACGAGGAGGACGGCGTGCCCCTTGATTCCGTGCAGTGCGACGGCCAGGGAGGACACCTTCCTGCGGACCATCACCATTGTTTTGTCGGGTTCGCCCATGGCGGCAACCTCTCAGCGTGGTGGATCTGCCTCGGGATTCATGTTTCCGGTTCACCCCGGCGAAGGGAAGGGGCCACGCTGCGCGTCCACCTGACGACAGTTCCCCGCCCTGATCGAAGGTTGGGGCCGCCGGGGCCCGTGTTCCGGGACCCGGAGCCGGTTGCGGCACGAGCGCGTCGGGAAAACGGATGTCAACCGACCCGGGGTTGACGCGACCCGGGCTCTGTTGTGAGACATTGCCCGGGCGAGGACGTGTTGAGCGGGACGGCACCTCCGCAACAGGATCTAAGCTTGAGTCATGATCAAGCCGGTTGACGCCACCACAACTGCTGCCTGGGATGAGCTGGACGAGCTCGCCGACAATGCCGAACTGGATCTTCGCAGGGCTTTCGCCGACGACCCGGAGCGGGCGGCCCGTTTCACGCGCACCGTCGGGGATCTGCACGTCGATCTGTCGAAGAACCTCATCAACGATGACGTCGTCGCGGCGCTGCTGCGGCTCGCAGAGCAGACCGACGTCGCCGGTCGCCGGGATGCGATGTTCCGGGGCGAGCACATCAACGTCACCGAGGACCGTGCCGTGCTGCACACCGCGCTGCGGCTGCCCCGCGACTCGGAGCTGATGGTCGACGGGCAGGACGTCGTCGCGGACGTCCACGAGGTGCTGGAGAAGATGTTCGCCTTCGCGGACAAGGTGCGTTCCGGCGAGTGGGTGGGGGTCACGGGCAAGCCGATCCGCACCGTGGTCAACATCGGTATCGGCGGTTCCGATCTCGGGCCGGTGATGGTCTACGAGGCGCTGCTGCCGTACAAGCAACAGGGCCTGGAATGCCGGTTCATCTCGAACATCGACCCGACCGACTGCTTCGTCAAAACCGCGGACCTGGATCCCGAGACCACGTTGTTCATCGTCGCGTCCAAGACCTTCACCACCCTGGAGACCCTCACCAACGCCCGCATGGCCCGCACCTGGCTGCTGGACGCCCTGGCCGCCGCGGGTGCCATCGAGGACACCGAGCAGGCACGCCGCGGAGCCATCGCGAAACACTTCGTCGCCGTTTCCACCGCACTGGACAAGGTGGCGGAGTTCGGTATCGACCCGGTCAACGCCTTCGGGTTCTGGAACTGGGTGGGTGGCCGCTACTCGGTGGACTCGGCCGTCGGCCTGCCGGTGGCGATCGCGATCGGCCCCGACGGTTTCCGCGATTTCCTGGCCGGCTTCCACGCCGTCGACCAGCATTTCCGCACAGCCGAGCCATCGCGCAACGTGCCGCTGCTGATGGGGTTGTTGAACGTCTGGTACGTCAACTTCCTGGGGGCCACCAGCCACGCGGTGCTGCCCTACGCGCAGTATCTCCACCGGTTCGCCGCCTACCTGCAGCAGCTGACGATGGAGTCGAACGGCAAATCGGTGCGCTGGGACGGCTCCCCGGTGACGTGCGAAACGGGTGAGGTGTTCTGGGGCGAACCCGGAACCAACGGCCAGCACGCCTTCTACCAGCTGCTCCACCAGGGTACCCAGCTGATCCCCGCCGACTTCATCGCGGTCGCCAACCCACCACACGCGGTCAAGGACGGCGACGTGGACGTGCACGGGATGTTCCTGGCGAACTTCTTCGCCCAGACTGCGGCACTTGCATTCGGGAAGACAGAGGAACAGGTGCGCGACGAGGGCACGCCGGAGGAGATCGTGCCGGCGCGGGTGTTCTCCGGGAACCGGCCCACCACCTCGATCCTGGCGCCCGCACTGACGCCGTCGGTGGTGGGGCAGTTGATCGCGCTCTACGAGCACATCACGTTCGTGCAGGGAATCGTATGGGGCATCGACTCCTTCGACCAGTGGGGCGTCGAACTCGGCAAGAAACTGGCCTTGGAGATCGCCCCCGCGGTCTTCGGCGACGCCCACGCCCTGGCCAGGCAGGACGGTTCCACCCGGGCGCTGGTGTCCTGGTACTTGGAAAACCGGCGATGAGCCCACTCGAGAAGAGGGCGGGCGGCCCACGTCACCGCCGTCTGGAGGTGGCGGCGGCCGTGGCCCTGGCCGTCACGCTCGGCCCGGTCCTGTCGGGGGTCATCATGGTGGCCTCGGGCAGCGCCGACCGGATCTACAGGGCGGGCGATCACGTCCCGGCCCGGGACGTCATCATGGTGCTGGGGGCGAAGGCAGACCCCGGGCGTCCGTCGGGATTCCTGACGGCCCGCCTGAATGTCGCAGTCGAGCTGTTCAACTCGGGCAGGGGCAAGGTAATCCTCGTCACGGGCGCCAACACCGCGGAGAGCAACTACGAGACCCAGGTGATGGAGGACTACCTCCTCACACAGGGCATCCCCGCGGGCAGGATCGTGCAGGATGTCGCGGGCTACGACACCTACGACTCCTGCATTCGGGCCCGCGACGTGTTCGGGGTGCGGGAGATGACGGTGGTCTCGCAGGCATACCACCTGCCACGCACTATCACCACCTGCCGGTCGCTGGGGGTCGACGCAATCGGGGTGGGGGATGTTACGGCCCAGCAGAAATGGCCGGATCGTTACCTCCAGGGGGAGCTGCGCGAGTTCCCGGCGTACGTGAAGATGCAACTCGACCTGCTGCGCGGGGCGAAAGCGACACAGTCACCACCGAGCAGCGCCATCCAGGATGCACTTCGAAGGGCCTGAGAATCCCCTCCACAACCGACTGTGCCTCGCGAATTGGTTCGCTTGATACTGAAAAACCCCGCATTATCGCGGGGCGGATTCACATCTGGTGGCCAGGGCCGGGGTCGAACCGGCGACCTTTCACTTTTCAGGCGAACGCTACTACCAACTGAGCTACCTGGCCGGTGGGTGGCCTATAGCTCACCCAGCGACCCCGACGGGACTCGAACCCGCGACCTCCGCCGTGACAGGGCGGCGCGCTAACCAACTGCGCCACGGGGCCAATTCCTTGGCCTGCTGGCTCTCGCCAGCCCGGGTAACTCTAGCGGTACCACCCGGTTTTGGGAAATCGGGGTTTGTCACCGTTTTGCAACCCGGTTCAGAGGCACTCCGTCAGGAGTTTCCCTGGCATCCCCAACGGGATTCGAACCCGTGTCGCCGCCGTGAAAGGGCGGGGTCCTAGGCCGCTAGACGATGGGGACCGGCCCCGAGAAGAATAGTGGTGATCCTGCCGCGCGGGCAACTCGGCCACCTCGACGATCGACCTCGGCACCGGGGTGATCGACATGCACTACGAGAATCCCCTCGCGCTGGCGGAGAACATCGCCTCGATCAACCTGATCAGCGAGGGCCGGGGTGCAGCTCGGCGTGAGCTGGGGATCGCCGGAGATCGCCATCGACGGACAGGTCGCCTTCGGAATGGACAAGCGGCCCGGCGAGACCCGGGGCGCTCGGCGGGTCCGCCGACCCTCAGGTGGAGCTGCAGCTCCCGGGGCTGGACGAGCAGCGCGATGGCCGCGGGATACTGGGCGACGCGAAGGCGGTCTCGGGTCCGACGATCGCGGGTCCACCGGAGCGCGTCGCCGAACGGTTGGCGGCGGACGCCGCCAAGTGCTGTTCGCGCTGCCCAGCCAGCTCGGGGTCGCCTACATCACCCACCTGTTCGAGAACCTGGCGGCCCAGGCCCGCGACCTGGGCTGGACATGACGCACCGCGCCGGGGCTCCACTGATCCCGCAGAGCCCCGGGCGCAGTATGAAATCAGGCAGGGCAGGAAGTACCGTCAGCCGGAACCTCACCAGTTGTCAGGTACTTATTTACTGTCTCGTAGACGCACATGTTCTTTCCCGAAAAGGTGACACCATGTCCTTCCCCCTCAGCCGTGAGAAGCACACCCGACTCGAGTTGTTCCGCCATGGCGACGGTGCCCTCGTACGGGGTGGCGGGATCCGTCCTGTAGCCGGCCACCAGAATGGGAGGTGCACCCTTGGCGGTCAGCTTGAGATTGGGGACTGAATCGGCTGTCCAGTACTCACACGTCAGAAGCCTCCCAAGGTTCGAGGAGAGCACCGAGGTTCCGGCTGGCCGACTAGGCTTGGTCGCAGGGTCAACTCCGCGATCCGGGCGATCGATGCACGAGATCGCGGAAAAAGCGTAGATCACTTGACCCCATCCCTCATCGTTTCGATCAAGGTAGCCGTAACCGGCTTTCAGGAGTCCCGTCCCGTCACCGTCGATGGCCTGCTGAATGGTTGCGGCCAGCTGCGGATAGGCGTCCGCGGTCCCGTACAACCCCTCGTAGATTCCTATGGCTGCCGCAAACTGTGTCAATTTCAGATTACCCACCGCCAGGGGCTTCGTATCAAGTCCCTTGAGGAAGGTGTCGATCCGATTCAGGATCGCGTCGCGATCATCGCCGAGGGAACAGGACGAATTGCCCGCACACCAATCGGCGAAATGTTCCAGAGCCTTATCGCTGCTATCGTCTTCCTCGAAATCCTTCGTGCTGTTCGCGGAACTTGAGATGTCGACGGCGGAGTCCAGGACCAGGCGTCCGGAGCGTTCCGGGAACAGCTCCGCGTAGGTGGCGCCGATGAAGGTGCCGTAGGAGACACCGAGATAGTTCAGCTTCTCCGCACCGAGGAGATGGCGCAGCAGATCGAGATCGCGGGCGGTCTCGATGGTGCTCACGTGATTCAGCAGGTCGCCAGAGGCGTCACGACACTGCCTGGCAAAACCAGCCCATCCCTCCCGTTGCGCCGTCTTCTCGGCCTCGTCGTCAGGCGTGCTGTCGGACAGCCAGGCAGCATCCGTCTGCTCCGTGGTACCGCACTCAACGTGAGTGGACTCCCCCACGCCCCGCGGATCCCACCCGACGAAGTCGTAACCGGGAATCGCATCGGCCTTCCAGTTCTGCACGACCTTCCGTGCTGACCCACCCGGTCCCCCCGGGTTGAAGAACAGCGGCCCCAGGCTCGGATGTGCCGACGGTTTTCGCGTCAACGCGATGTCCAACGAAGCCTTCCCGGGGTTCTCCCAGTCAAGCGGAACTTTCATGGTTGCGCACTCGGCGCCGTCCGCGCAGGCCTCCCACGCGATCTTTTGCTGCGCATAGACCGACAGGTCATCGCCCAGGGCGGTGGGCAGCTTCACCGAAGGGTTGTCGCCGCTCTTGTAATCGAGTTGGCGGTCCTTGTTCTGACCCTCCGTGGCGGGCCAGGTCTCGTGTTCCGAGATCGGTGTGGCGGGCACCCCCGGCTGCCCCTTGGCCTGCGCGGAAGGCGTCACCGACGATGGGGGTGATGGGGGCGGCGGAAGTGAGGACGTGACCGACGAAGACGGCGACACCTCCGATGGCGCGGAAACAGTGGCCACGCCCGAGGGCGAAGCGGATCCGCTGGTCACCGGGGACGAGCTTCCGTTGTTCCCTGCGGTGTCACAGGCGACCAACGACACGGTGGTCACGATGGCCGCCAACCCCACCAAGGGCCGGAACGAAAAGAGCTTTCTCATGTTTTCTCCTTGCCGGGCGCTGCCCGGGCAGCCTGCGATGAAGACCAGCGGATCCTCACGAATCTCCCCCACCACCAGCCATCCAGGACGCTACAAGGACCCGCGGTTTCAAGGCATCGCGGTTTCCCCTGAGGCCTTCCCTGAAATCCCGGCCGACAGCCCTGGTGGCACCAACGCCCACCAGCCCGGTCAGCCGTAGGTGGCGAGCCAGCGCCGGATCTCGTCGAGGAAACGGCGCCGCGGCTCCTCCTGCGACAACGCCAGGTCGTGCCTGCCGCCGTGGATGCGGATCAGGGTGACGTGGTCGCCGAGCTGCGGGGCCCGCGCGGCCAGGGCGTCGACGTCGAGAACCAGGTCCACGCGGTGCATGTCGTCGTTCCAGGTGCGGGAGGGGTCGCTGCGGTCGCTGATCAGCATCAGCACCGGGACCTCGATCCCGAGGCCGCCCGCCACCGCCGCGTGGCCGCGCATCACCGCTGACAACCAGCCGACCCGGGGCAGGAAGGCCGGATCCCCCTTGAGATTCGGGTTGTAGCGCCACTCCCCCTCCTCATCGGCGGAGAGACAACGGAGGTAGAACCCCGGATCGGGCAGGGGAAGCGCCCGGGTCGGGGAGAGCGTCCCGACCGCCCCGAAGGCCGCGGCGAGGACGGGCCGCCAGGCCTGGAGGCTCTGCAACTCCAGCCACGGCGAGTTCAGCACCACGACATCTGCCACCCCGGGCCGGTCACGCACGAACAACGAAACCACCAGCCCGCCCGTCGAGTGGCCGAACAACACCAGATGGTCGTGTCCCTCGCCGCGGATCACCTCGATGGCGGCGTCCAGTTCCTGGTAGTACTCGCTGAGGTCGGCGGTGTAGCCGGCGAGTTGGCCGTCGCGCAACGACCTGCCGTAACGACGCAGATCGAGGGCGTAGAAGTCGTATCCCCAGCCCTCGACCGCCTCGGCGAGGTGGGTCTGAAAGAAGTAGTCACTCCATCCATGAACATAGAGCACGGCTCGGAAAGAATCCGGCCGGGTACGCCGGACCAACGTGGCCACCGCCTCGTGTTCTGGCTCGCCCGGATATGTCCGGGCCCCGGGCAGGGAAATGCTGAACTGCTGGTAGCCCGGCAGTTCAGCATCCGGAACCCAGGAAATCACCGACTGAGATCAACGGTGCGGGTACTCATCCTCGGGGTCGTCGTCAGTGTTGTACTGCTCCGCGAGGTCTGCGTACGCATCAGGAATGTCGGTGGTCTCCCGGGACTCGTACTTCTCGCCTCGGAGCTCACGCTCCAACGACGCGAAATCGGTGTCCACGGAGCGATACTTCAAATCGCGGGCCACCTTCGTCTGCTTCGCCTTTGCACGGCCGCGCCCCATATGGGTCGACCCCCTCGTTCAATCATCGCGGACTTGCCGCGGAATCTGTCAGTAACTCGTGACCACGAGCCTACCGGAGTCGGTCAACATGCTCAAAGCTTCCCTCCGGGTAGGCTGGCTGAGCCGCATCGCCGAGACCTGAGGAGACCCGATGGGAAAGATCATCTACACCCTCACCGACGAGGCCCCCAGGCTGGCCACTTACTCGCTGCTCCCGGTGCTCCAGGCCTATGGACGCCTGGCCGGCATCGGCATCGAGGGACGCGACATCTCCCTGGCGGCCCGCATTCTGGCGCGTTTTCCCGACTTCCTGCCCGATGACAAGCGGGTTTCCGACACCTTGGACGAGCTCGGGGAGCTGACGAAGGACCCCTTGGCCAACATCATCAAACTGCCCAACATCTCCGCCTCGACGCCGCAGCTGAAGGCCGCCATAGCGGAGCTCCGGGCCAAGGGTTTCCCCCTACCCGACTACCCGGAGGAAGCCACCACCCCGGAAGAGCGGGAGATCCGATCCCGCTACGACCGGATCAAGGGATCCGCTGTAAACCCCGTACTACGCGAGGGCAACTCCGACCGCCGCGCGCCCGAATCCGTGAAGAACCACGCCCGCACCAACCCACACCGGATGGGGGCCTGGGCGCCGGATTCACGGACCCGCGTCGCGACCATGACCTCCGGCGACTTCCGCCACAACGAGCAGTCGGTGGTGCTGGCCGGCGGCGACGTGCTCACCATCCGCCATGTCGCCGGTGACGGTGCCGTCACCATCCTGCGGGACGGCCTGGATGTGTTGCCCGGGGAGGTCGTGGACGCAACCGTCATGCGTGCCACCGCCTTGGACGACTTCTTGGCCGAGCAAGTGGAGGCTGCCAAGCAGGAGGGCCTGTTGTTCTCCGTGCACCTGAAGGCCACCATGATGAAGGTGTCCGACCCGATCATCTTCGGGCACGTCGTGAGAGCCTTCATCGGTCCCGTCCTGGAACGTCACGGCGAGGTCCTGGCCGCGGCGGGGCTGTCCCCCGACGAGGGCCTGGGCACTCTCCTCGCAGGTCTGGAGAACTTCACCGGCGGCGAGAAGATCCGGGCCGGGATCGAGGCGGCCCTGGCTGAGGGACCCGCCCTGGCAATGGTCGACTCCGGACGGGGCATCACCAACCTGCACGTCCCCTCCGACGTGATCGTCGACGCCTCCATGCCCGCCATGATCCGCAACTCCGGGCACATGTGGGGACCCGACGGCGCCGAGGCCGACACCCTCGCGGTGCTGCCCGACTCCTCCTACGCTGGTGTCTACCAGGCCG
>CALLVV010000094.1 GCA_938012815.1 uncultured Propionibacteriaceae bacterium | reverse complement strand
CTGTTCACAACCTGTTTCGCGCCTCATGGTATCCGGCCCGCACGTCGCTCGCCGGTTCGGATGACAGCTGAGGACCGTATGGGCGAGCAAGAACCCGGTTACGCAGCACTCAACGCCGTTTCGGGCTGTTTCGGACGGTTTTTGGGCATTGAGCGCTGCGCAACCGGGTGAAACGCCCCGGCAGGGACGTTCAGTGGACGGGGAGGGCCTTGTCGGTTTCTTCCGCCCGGATGTCGACCATCTGCGCGCCGGTCAACCAGCCGGACAGGCTGCGGTGGGTACGGGTGAACGGAACCATGATCAGGGAGAGCAACACCACCAGGGGCAGCATCCAGCTGAAGGACAGGGATGTGCCGAAGGGGGCCAGGAACATCGGGATCAACCACGATGCGGGCACCACCAGCGACCTGGCAACCCTGCGGAGACGGGAACCGTCGTGCAGGGTACCGTCCGCGTTGCGCCACTTCGGGGTGAGCCACACCACGGTCTGCCCGACGGAGGCGGCGAGATGATTCCAGGCGGGCCACACGAATACCGCGATGGTCGCCAGCACAATGGCCGCGGGAGCGATCAATGGGGTCCACTCTTCAGAAATGTCCCCCAAGAACAGCAACGTCGCCGCGCGGAGGCCCACTGCGGTGGTCCCGGCCACCAGGGCCACGAGGATGGCGTCGATCAGCATGCCTATCCAGCGTCGCCACATCGTCACCGGGCGCGGCGTCAGCCTGTCCTGCACCAGCTGGTGGGCGCGCGGCATCCACCACAGCAGCACCGGGGCCAGGACTGCTCCCAGGACGGTGCCGAGGGTGTTGGTCATGAGGTCGTCCACATCGGCGGCCCGGAAGGCGCACGGGTAGATGAACCACAAACCCGTGAACTGGGTCAGTTCGATGAAGAGGCTCGTGGCCGCCCCCAGAACGGTCGTGACGAGAACGGAACGATTGAAGTAGCGGCGCAGGATGACCCCGAACGGCACGAACAGCACCACGTTGAAAGCCACCTGCAACACCGCGACGCTGGTCAGCAACCCCTGCAACGAACGTCCCGGCGCGGCCTCCCGGATGTCATCGATGAAGGCGAACGGCTGCAGGTTCATTCCGCGGGCGTGGAGCCGGCACCACTCGGCGGAACGCTCCGGCAGCGGCAGGAGGGTGTAGGTGAGCAGTGCGGCGGCGTAGAGACACACCGCCGCGAGTCCGAGCAGACGGGCGAAACTCAACCGGCCGAAGCGGCGGTACTGCCAGACCATACCTGGCAGGAACAGCGCCGCGAACGCCACGGTTCCGATGATTGCGGCGAGTAGACCATTGTTCACCCAGTCCTGCAAGGTTCCTCCAGTTGTGACGGCCGAACGGAGGATACCGCGTAGGGGAAATGCCGGACCGGGGTCTCGTGACGCGGTCACGTAGGTTGGCGGCCCGTCCTCCCGGATGTGACATAGTGAGCCGCGTTGTTCACGCGACTCGTGAAGGCGACGCAGAAGATGTAGGAGGAAGCCCCGATGTCCTCTCTGGCAGGCGACCTGAAGGTCGCGATGAAACCCCGTCATCTCGTGATGATGAGCCTCGGCTCCGCCATTGGTGCCGGGCTGTTCGTGGGTTCCGGCGCGGGCATAGCGACGGCGGGACCCGCGGTGCTGCTGTCCTACGTCATCTCCGGGGCGATCGTCCTTGCCGTGATGCGCATGCTCGGCGAGATGGTGGCGGACGACCCGAACCCGGGTGCGTTCTCCTATTACGCGGACAAGGCCCTCGGACCCGCCGCCGGATTCGCGATCGGCTGGCTGTGGTGGATCGAGATGGGGTTGGTGGTTGCGACCGAGGCAACCGCGGCGGCACGCTACCTGAGCACACTCATTCCCGGTTTCCCGCAGTGGGGATTCGCGCTGATCATCATGGTGGTCTTCACGGGAATCAACCTGTTCAAGGTAGGGAGTTTTGGTGAATTCGAGTTCTGGTTCTCGCTGATCAAGATCGCCTTCGTGGTGGTTTTCCTGGTGCTCGGGGTGGCTTTCCTCCTCGGGTTCACCCCCGCGCCCTCACCCGGGTGGGGGAACCTGCTGGGAAACGACTTCATGCCCCACGGAGTCAAGGGAGTCGCATCGGCGCTGCTGGTCGTGATCTTCGCCTTCGGGGGTGTGGAGATAGTCGCAGTCGCCGCCGCCGAGACCGCCGATCCGGAACGCAGCATCAGGAAGGCCGTCAACACGATCCTGTGGCGCATCCTCATCTTCTACATGGGCGCTGTGACGATCATGCTGCTCGCCCTGCCCTGGAACGACCCCGCCCTCAAGGACGCGCCCTTCGTGGCGGTCCTGAACGCGGCGGGACTGCCCGCCGTCGCGGCGTTGATCGGGATCGTGATCGTCGTCGCGCTGCTGTCGTCGCTCAACGCGAATCTCTACGGCGGGTCGCGCATGATCTTCTCGCTCGCCGAGCGACGCATGGGGCCCGCGGTGATGCGCGGCACGAACGCTCGCGGCGTGCCCGTGGCAGCCGTGCTGTCCACCTCCTTCCTCGGGTTCGTCGCGGCGGCGCTGAACTACTTCTGGGCGGAGGAGGTGCTGAAATTCCTGCTGAACATGGTCGGCTCGACCATGATCGTCATCTGGCTGGGGATCATCGCCTCGCACCTGGCTTTGCGCCGCCGCGCCGTCCGCGACAGCAATCCCTCGCCCAAGGGCTTCCCGGTCGCTCTGTCCTGGGCGACGCTGGTCGCGGTGGTTGCGGTGGTCGCGCTCGGGTTCACGGTGCCCGAGATCGCGATGCAGCTCTCCAGCACCTTCGCCCTGACGGCCCTGCTCGCGGCGGCCGGAGGCTGGCTCGCCACACGCGCGGGTGGTGCTGGCCCGGAGAGCGAACTAGCCCCGGGCAACGGGATGTGAAGAAGATCCGCGGCTGGGTGGACGCCGAGCAGCGATCCTGGCTCCCCGGACTCGGAGGTGCGTGACACCTTCCGTGATAGCGTTTCGTCCTCGGACCATGTGCACGATGCTCAGCGTCCCGACGGCGCTTCGAGCAGAACAACCAGGCCGGGACGTCGCGCATGCCCGGCAACCAATCCCGGAAGGCAATACCTTGACCCACCACACCATGAGCGAGAACACTCGCACCGCCATCGAACTCGTCGACACCTACGCGGCACACAACTACTCGCCGCTGCCCGTCGTCGTCACCGAGGCGTCGGGTGCGTGGCTGACGGATGTGGACGGCCGCCGTTACCTGGACTGCCTCGCTGCCTACTCGGCCCTCAACTTCGGGCACGGCAACCCCACCTTCATCGATGTCGCGAAACGGCAACTGGACCGGCTCACCCTCACCAGCCGCGCCGCGCACTCCGACTGGCTCGGCCCGTTCGCCCAGAAACTGGCGCGCCTCGCGGGCAAGGACATGGTCCTGCCGATGAACACCGGCGCCGAGGCCGTCGAGACCGCCATCAAGGTGGCCCGCAAGTGGGGGCACCAGGTCAAGGGGCTGCCGCAGGACCGCGGCGAGATCATCGCCATGCACGGCAACTTCCACGGCCGCACCACCACGATCATCAGCTTCAGCGACGACGAAACCGCGCGCGCCGACTTCGGCCCCTACAGCCCCGGATTCCGGCTCACCGACTTCGGTGACATCGAATCCCTGCAGCGGGCCATCACCCCCGAGACCGTCGCCGTGCTGCTGGAACCCATCCAGGGCGAGGCCGGCATCATCGTGCCGCCGGCGGGATACCTCCGTGAGGTGCGGGAACTCACCCGGAGGAACAACGTCCTGCTGATCTGCGACGAAGTGCAGACCGGCATGGGTCGCACCGGAACCACGTTCCGGTTCCAGGCCGAGGACATCGACCCTGACATCATCACCGTCGGCAAGGCCTTGGGCGCGGGCATCGTGCCGCTGTCCGCGGTGATCGCCGACCGCGAGATCCTTGGGCTGCTGCGACCCGGTGAGCACGGCTCCACCTTCGGTGGCAATCCCCTCGCGTGTGCCATCGGGTCGGCCGTCTGTGACGTGATGGCCACCGGCGAGTACCAGCGCCGCTCCGCCGGGCTGGGCGAGCGCCTGCACGCCGGGCTCGAGGCCCTCGTCGGTCACGGTGTGACCGCGGCCCGGGGGGCGGGGCTGTGGGCGGGCGTCGACATCGATCCTGCGATCGGCACCGCCAAGGACGTGAGCCTGGACCTCCTGGACCACGGCATTCTCGTGAAGGACACCCACGGCCAGACCCTCCGGTTCGCGCCCCCGCTGGTGATCACCGAGGACGAGATCGATCTCATCGTGCGCGAGTTCCGGGCCGTGCTGGAGCAGCGCCTCACGCGGCACGCCTGAGGCGGGAGAAGACCCGCTCGATGCCGGACGTAGCCGCCGAACTGACCGTCGAGCAGGTGCTGCACGCCGTGGAGTGCATACCCGCTGGACGGGTGGTCAGCTACGGCGATGTCGCGGAGTTGGTGGGTACATCCGCTCGGCGGGTGGGGGCCATCATGGCCTCCGCCGGGTCGGGGGTGCCCTGGTGGCGGGTGGTCAGCGCCGCGGGACGCCTGCCCGGTCACCTCGTGGCGGAGGCGTCCCGGCGCTGGGCCGAGGAGGGGACCCCCGCGGTCGACGGGCGGTGCGTGATGTCGCGGGCCCGGGCCGACTTGCCCCGGCTGGCCGCGGGGTACGTGACAATGCGAATTCCCTGAACGAGAGACCTACGTTCAAAATCGGCCTCGACAAGACAATCCTTGAGGCAGGTGCCAGATGGAAGGTGTAGCATCCCTTGAATAAACTTCTTGCTTGGACACATGGCAAGGGCTGGGATACCTCAGCTTTTGAATACAGGTTCTGTCTCTGGCCAAGTCGCACGAACGCAACCAGCGATACTTCTGTCGGTCCATCCTGTTGCCACACTCAAACGACGAAGCTCTAGCTCACATAAAGTTTTCTGCCGAATTGTCAATCCGGCCGAAATTGCTTCCCGCGGATAAAACTGGACTGCTATAGCTTTTATGGGTGGTGGCGAAAAACTTGGACCATGACTATAGGGTGCTGTCTCAGGTTTCCTCGGTTCCTAATGGGCCCCGTTCGGGGTGCGGTACCCGAGTGCCGAATTGAAGCCCGGCCTGAGCGTAGTCAGTATTAAATCCATGATGACGTGACCCCTGATCGCTTTTCTTCCGGCGCGGTAGATTTTCCAGTTGATGCGTTCTTCCCTGCGTGGGTGGTGTTGAACGATATCTGGCTCTTCGTACCTGAGCGTGGGGTGAGCGTGGATCTGATGGCGGGTGTGTCGG
>CALLVV010000093.1 GCA_938012815.1 uncultured Propionibacteriaceae bacterium | reverse complement strand
GCAGTTACCCCGCGCGGTGATCACGATGGAACCCTCAGGCACGTTGGCGTAGTCGGGGTCGGCGCAGCCGAGGGAAACATTGCCCGAGGCGTCCTTCAGCACGTGCACGGGGGCGTCTGCGGGCAGCTTCGCGTCGTTGGCGTTCATGGCCTGAACGGACTTGCCGTCAACGGTGAGCTGAGCACCCGGGTAGTTCTCCATGGGGTTGCTGGCGGCGACGGAGATGACCCCGGCACCGGACGCGGGCGAACCCGTGAGGTAAGGCTGCGAACCGTAGTTGCCGGCCGAGGCCAACACGACGACACCCGCGGCGACGGCATTGGAGGAGGCGATCGCATCGGCGTCGCTGCGCTTGCCGTAGGGCGTGCCAAGCGACATGTTGATCACGTCCATCTTGTTCTTCACGGCCCAGTCAATGGCTTCCGTGATCAGGTTAGTGGCCCCCTCGCAACCGAAGACACGGACCGCGTAGAGATCGGCCTTGGGTGCTACACCGGGCCCCACCTTGAACTTGTTCTCGTAGGTCTTCTGGTTGTAGGCGCCGCCGTAGGTCGTGCCGTCGGCGAGGACTCCGGCTCCGCCGACGGTGCCGGCGACGTGGGTACCGTGCCCTGCCCTGGCGCAGTCGATGGGGTTGTTGTCACCGTTGGGGGTGTTGGTGCCGGTGTAGTCGTCGCCGGCGAGGTCCACCCCGCCCTTGACGTGCGGGGCGTTGGGACCGAACCAGGCCGGGTTGGGGGTGCTGGCGGTGGACTGTTCGTTGAACGCGTCGACGGTTCCCGGGCCACCGAAGGTTGCGTGGGTGTAGTCGATGCCGGTGTCGATGACGGCGACCTTGACGCCCTCGCCGGTGTATCCGGTGGCGCCACCGGTGCCCTCCCACGCCTTCGGCGCTCCGATCATCGGAACCCCGCGAACGTTGCTGCGTTCATAGGTGGAGACGGGATGAACGGCCTTGACCTCAGGAAGGGATTCGAGATTCTTCAGCTCGCTGCTGTCGATGGTCACGCGCATACCGTTGATGGCGGACTGCATCTTGCTCTCGACGACGCCGCCCTTGGCCTTGATGGTCGCGGCGACCTTGTCCTGGACGCCCGACAGGTCACTCTCGATCTTCTCCTCCTGGGCGGCGCTGAGGTCGCCCCCCTTTTCCGCCTTGACCACGGCAACGGGATCGTCCTTGAGTTCCACCATGACGGTGACCTTGCCATTGGCGTCAGAGAGCTCTGTGCCCGTGTCGGCCTGGCTCTCCCCTTCCGGAGCCTTGGCAATCAGATTTTCCAGGCCGCCCTCGTTGCTCGAGTCATCCGCAGTGGCCGTGGACACCGGGAGAATGAGCGCCAGGACGCCCACAGCGGCTAGTAACTTTCTACTTCGCAAGGTTCTGCCTTTCCTTGTGCGAAGGACCCATCAGGGCCCACAAAGGCCTTCGCTTCCCTTCCCTCCTCAGATCTCCGCTCCGAGTGGAAACGATGACCGAAAGGCAGACTAGCCTGCCGAAGGATCACCGCCAACCCCCCGCCGGTATCACCGGGACTTCCGCGGACCAATACCCCGAAACGTTACGAGGCCTCCGGGGTCCCGGAGGCCTCGTAGGAAGAAGAAATCAACTGACGGCGGAGGCCACCCGTCTGCGCATTCCCTCTGCATATTGGGCCGCTTCCAGGCCTGCCAGGAGGTGCCAGACCCCTTCGCCGACCTTGACCGCTGCGATCAATCCGGCCCGCTTCAGGGCATCGACATCGACCATGGAGTCGTCGGCGACCTCGACCCGCACCCGGGTCTCGGCGATGGCCTCGATGGAACGCACGTTGTCCTCCCCACCAAGTGCGGCGACCCACTGCTTGGCCTGGTTGGTCTCGACGTCACCGACGACGATCACGCGCGGCTCGACCGCGGCCTCCGCCGGCTCGGCGGCGCGGCGGGCGGCGGCCTTCTCCTCGGGGGTGCGGTAGTCGAAGACGAGCACCAGGAAGAAGGTGGTGAAGAATGCGGCCGCGATGGCGATGATGTACAGCAGGGTGGGGGTGAAGATACCGATGGTCAACAGCGATGTGAACGCGAATCCGCCGGCTTCAAGTCCCCCTCCGAAGCCTATGATGATGCCACCAACGGCGCAGCCCGCGAGGATTCTCGGGTAGATCTGCTTGAACCGCAGATGAATGCCATAGAGAGAAGGCTCGGAAATCCCACCCAGCAGGCCGGCCACGAGCGCGCCTGTGGAGGTTTGGCGCATCTGCTGGTCACGCTCCCGCATCGCCAGGATCATGACACCAGCCGTCGCACCGAAGCAGGCGAAGTTCCAGGCGCCCATTGGGCCTTGAATGTAGTCAGAGCCCCTTTCGGAGATGTTGACGATCATGATCGCATTGATCGGCCAGTGCAGGCCGAGCGGCACCATGAACGGGTAGGTCAACGGAATGAGGATGGCGAAGATGAAGGGCCACTGGTTGATCCACTGCAACGCACCTGCCAGACCGGCACCTGCGTACACCCCGACGGGGGCGATCAGGAAGGCAGTGAGAGGCAGCATGATGATGAACGAAAGGAAGGGAACGAAGATCAGCTGCAGGTTCTCGGGGATCAGCTTCTTGAAGAGCTTGTAAAGCGGACCCAGCAGCCCTGCCATGAGCAGCGGCGAGAATACCTGCGATCCGTAGTCGAAGATGGTCAGCGGAACCCCGAAGATATCGATCAGCTTGATGCTCTTACCGAATACCTCCGCATCGTAGGCGGCCACGTTCTTCCCAAGATCAGCGAACCCGGGGAGCATCACCAAGGCCATGATCGAGAAACCGACCCACGGGTCGGCGCCAAGTTTCTTAGATGCGTTGTAGGCCACCATCAGGGGAATGAAGTAGAAGACCGCCTTCCACAACAGATTGACAAAAGCCCAGCTGGGGGGCAGTTGGACCTGCGGGTCGGCCCAGTTGTCGATGACCTTGAACGTCGCCATCAGCGACATGAAGGTGATGATCAATGACGCCCCGAGAAGAGCACCCAGGATCGGGCGGAAGGAATCGGAGAGGAACTCGAAGAAGGAGTCAACCCACGCGAACTTTCCCCGCACTCCCCCGGCCCTGGCCGCGGCCTTGAGCTCCGCGTCGGTGAGCTGGCGTCTGTTGGACATCTCCGGCAGTTCGTTGATCTCGTTGTAGACCGTCTGGACACCACCGCCGATGATGACCTGGTAGCGGTCCCCGGACTGGGGAACCGCCCCCATGACGCCCTTGATGGATTCGACCGTCCCCGTGTCGATCCCGGATGCGTCGACCAGCTGGAAACGCAGCCGCGTGGCACAGTGGGTCAGGGACTGGATGTTCTCGGGTCCGCCGACGGCGGCCACGATCTCGGATGCAGTACTCATGTCGGCCTCTCAGACTTCGTCGACGGGAACCAGGGCCCGGACCTCGGCGGGGGTGGCGCAGTTGACGGCCTTCTCCGCCAGCGCGCGACAGGTGGACAGGTCGTAGGCGCGCACGGCCGCCTTGACCGAGGGGATCGCGGGGATGGAGCAGCTCAGTTCGTCGACCCCGAGGCCGACGAGGATCGGCACCGCCTGCGGGTCGGAGGCGACACCGCCACACACCCCCAGCCACTTCCCGCGTTCGTGGAGAGCCTCGGCGGCCTGCCCGATGAGGGCCAGCACCGCTGGGTTGCAGGGGTCGACCTGGCTGGCGAGTTTGGGATGTCCCCGGTCCATGGCGAGGGTGTAGCTGGTCAGGTCGTTGGTGCCGACGCTGAAGAAGTCGCAGCCGTCCTCGGCCGCGAACTGCCTGGCCATGACCGCCACGGAGGGAACCTCCATCATGATCCCGACGCTCACCCGGTCCCACGCGGCCACCTTGGAGCGTTCATCGTCGAAGATCTGCTTCGCCCGGCGCCAGTCGTCGATGGTGGCGATCATGGGGAACATCACGTGCAGCTTGGCGCCGGCGTCCGAGGACGCCAGGACGGCGCGGATCTGGGTGCGGAGCACCTCGGGCTGCTCCAGGCCGACCCTGATGCCGCGCACACCGAGGAAGGGATTCTCCTCGGCGGGGATGGGCAGGTACGCCAAGGGTTTGTCGCCGCCGACATCGAGGGTCCGGATCACCAAGGGCTGCCCCGGTTTCAGGGCCTTCGCGCAGTCGGTGTAGATCTGGGTCTGCTCCGCTTCGGTGGGGGCGGTGGAACGCCCCATGAACACGAACTCGCTGCGCAGCAGACCGACGCCCTCCGCGCCCTTGTCCATGGACGCGATGGCGTCGTCGACACCGCCGATGTTGGCCACCACGGTGACCCGGTGGCCGTCGGTGGTGACGGCGGGTTCGTCCTTGGCGGCCTCCTCGACGGCCTTG
>CALLVV010000092.1 GCA_938012815.1 uncultured Propionibacteriaceae bacterium | reverse complement strand
TGCCGGGACCGGCCGCGGCGGCCACGGCCCCGAACCAGCCGGTGCCCAGCACGTCGGAGGCCGCCAGCAGGGAGGCGATGACGTCGGGGTCCTCGGGCCTGCCGCCGGGCACCACCACGAGGGTGCCGTCGGCGATGTCGAGGGCCCTGGCCTCGATGCCCGCGACGGCGGGGATGTCGAGGGAGCGGGCGATGATCGCCACGTGGGAGGACGCGCCGCCCCCGGTGGTCGCGAAACCGACCACGCGGCTGCGGTCCAGCTGCGCGGTGTCGGAGGGAGTGAGTTCCTCGGCCACGAGGATGGTGTTCTCGGGCAGCTCTCCCTTCTCGGAGCGCTGGCCGGTCAGTTCCTCGAGCACCCGCTGCCCGACGTCGCGCACGTCGTTGGCGCGGCCCGCGAGGATCTCGTTCTTCAACCCCGCGAGCTGGTCCGCGAAGGCGTTGAAGGCACCGCGCCAGGCGAAGGCCGCCGATTTACCCTTGTCGATGGCCGAGGCGGCCAGGTCGAGCAGCTCGGGGTCGCCCAGGATCTCCTGGTGGGCCGCGAAGATCGCGGCCTTCTCCTCGGAGGCCTCCTCGGACATCCGTTTCTGCAGGGCGGACAGGTCCAGCAGGGCCCGGTCGATGGCGGAGTTCAGCTTGCGCCTCTCCTTGTGCCGGTCCTCGGCGAACTCTTCGACCACGATGTCCTCGTGGTGGAGCTGCACCACGCGACCGATACCGAGTCCCGGGGACGCGGAGGCACCGAGCAGCAGGTTCCGGTCACCCGACCGCGGCCCGGCGGTCTCGGCCACCGGTTCCGTGATGGTGGGTATCGGGATGGTGTCCTCCGTGCCGACGACGCCGCCGCTGGGCAGGGTCGGGCAGTCCTCCCCGAGACCCTCCCGGATGCCCCGGGAGATCGCGGCGACGGCTTCCTTCGCGTCGGTTCCGTGCGCGGTGACGACGACCTTCTCACCGCAGGCAACCGCGAGGCTCATGATCGCGACGATGGACTTGGCGTTGGCGGAGTCATCGCCGCGGCGCAACTGGATGTCGGAGCGGTACTGCTTCGCGAGGGCCACGAGCGTGGCGGTGGGGCGGGCGTGGAGTCCGGTCGGGTTCGGCACCACGAGGGCATCCGATGCGGCGTCGACGGCGGTTCCCGATTCCTGGGTGGACTCCTCCAGCGATTTGAGTTCGACCACGGCGGCCTCGTCGATTCCGCCGCTGACCAGGCCCGTGACCGGGGTGATGGCGGAGAGCAACTCGGTGTTGGTGACCACCACCTGGGTCAGCAGCGACTTGGCCTTGCGGCCGACGTCGTCAAGGTCGAAGTCGATCAGCAGGTCACCAGCGCCCACCCGCTGCCCCTCGGAAACGTGGGCGCGGAAACCGTCGCCCCCCAACCTGACGGTGTCCAGGCCTATGTGCATCAGGATTTCGAGCCCCTCGGCGCTGCGCACGGTGACGGCGTGGTGGGAGGGCTGGAGATCCACCACCTCCCCGGGAACCGGCGATGTCAGCCTCCCCTCCAGGGGATCCATGGAGAATCCGTCCCCGACCATTTTTCTGGCGAAGACCGGATCCGGCACGTCCTCGATGGGAACCATGACGCCGGTCAGCGGCGCCCTGAGACTCACCCGCGCGGTCGACTCTGCACTCACAACGGCACTTCCTTTCCGGAGGGGAGGCCTCACTCGGATTCACACCTGCTCCCCAGTGTCTCCAGCAGCCTAGTTGGGTTCGGCCCCGATCGGAACACCCATTTCCTCGATTCGACGGGATTTGGCGATTCGATGGATAGTCCCTACCCGCAAGGACTAAAGGTTAATTCTTGGTTAACTCCACACGCCCCGTCTCCGATGCGAGTTAACTTCAGGCAACGCGAAGGCGCGGAGAAGGTGTCGCTCCCCGGGAAACCGCTGTGGAGGCCGGCTGTCCCTACGTCTTCCGGCACAACGAAAGGGACAATGACGTGACCGAATCCTCCGCCACCCGGCCCGAGGGAGTCCAGTTGCGCGCTCGACGGAGTCCGCGCCTGATCGCCCTGGGTGTGCTTCTCATCGTGTTGGGAGCGCTGGGAGCCGCTGCCTTGTACACGGCCGTGACCGGCCACCGGCAGGCCATCGCGATGGCGAACGACGTGACCCGCGGCCAGGAGATCCGCTCCTCCGACCTGACCGTGCGTGAGCTGCCAGGAGACCAGGAGGGGGGAATTGACCCGCGGGAGATGGACGTTCTGATCGGGAAACAGGCCCTGTTCGACCTGCCTGCGGGCAGTTTCCCCGCCGAGAAGCACGTGGCGGCCCGGTCGTTTCCCAAGGGAAACGTCACGATGGGGCTGAAACTTGGTCCCGGGAGAATACCCAACACCCCCTTGGCACCGGGCCAGAGAATCCAGCTGATCGATTTCAAGGAGGGCGTCCTGATGACCGATGCCGTGGTGTCAGCCCTCCCTGAGAAGCTGCCCGATGGTGCCACCTGGCTGCTGGACATCAGCCTCCCAGCGGACAAGGCCCCTCTGATGGCATCCCGCGCCGCAGCGGAACAGGTGGCCCTCTTCGTCCTCCAGGAGTCCTGATGTCGGTGACGGTACTGACAGGCGGACCGGGTGCCCCCGGAATCACCACGACCGCCCTGGGGCTGGCGCTCTGCTGGCCCGGCGACGTGATGCTCTCCGACTGCGACCGTGACCCGGCGCAGGCCATACCCGCCGGGTACCTCCGCGGCCTTGACCTCGGGGGCAGGGGACTGGCCGTCCTGGCCCGCCTGCACCGCGAGACCCGGGACATCGGGCCGGAGCTGGCCCGGCAGACCATTCCGCTGACCGAGGGGGACACCACCAGCCGGCGTTTCCTCCCCGGTTTCGCCCAGCCGGGGGCGGTGCGATTGTTCGACCACATCTGGCCGGAACTCGCGGAGGCCTTCGCAGGCCTGGAGTCCCGGGGAATCGACGTCATCGTGGACGCCGGGAGGCTTGGTCGCGACGGCCTCCCAGTCGCGCTGCTGGAAATTGCGGACGCCATCGGTTTCGTGCTGCAGAGCAACCTGAAGTCGCTGGCCGCGTCGCGCCTGTACCTGCCCCTGCTGGTGGAGCAGGTCCGCACCCTACCAACGGATCGCCCGCTGGGGTTGATGCTCGTGGGACCGGATCGTCCCTACTCGGCGCACGAGATCACCGCCCAGTTCGGGATCGACTGCTGGGCCCGGATTCCCTGGGATCCGGGACCCGCCGGGGTGTTGAGCCACGGCCTGACACCGCCCAGGAGGTTCAACAACTCGCAGCTCCTCGGCTCGTACCGAGTGGTCGCGTTGCACCTGACACAAAGACTCGAACGCGCCAGGGCCCTCAGGCGTGAACTGCTCCAAGGCGGTGCACCGTGATCAGCGATGCCTCGAGACCACCCAGCCTGTCCGGGGCGTTCGCCGCCCTCGCGACCTCCGACTGGCATCCCCAGGCGGTGCCTCGACACCAGTTCCTCGAAGAGGAGGAATGCCGTCCGAGCTCCGATGTCGACTGGCAGCTCGTGGTGTCGCTTCGCCGACAGGCCGCCGAGCAGATCGGTCAGGCCAGCGAACGCTGGCTGACCGAGCACGGAACGGTGATGCCCGAGGACGACCGGAGAGTCCAGGGCAGAGCGATCATCCGCACCGTCGTGCACGCCCACGCCGAACGCCTCAGCAGCGAGGGCGCGGCGCTGTGGCCACTGGAGTTGGAAACCGGCTACGCGGAAGCCGTGGCACAGGCCATCTTCGGCTATGGGAGGCTGAGTCCGGTCCTGAGCATCCCGGAGGCCGAGAACATCGAGATCACCGGCTGGGACTCGGTGATGATCCAGTACGGCGACGGTCACCGGGAACCCCATCCGCCCGTGGCGGACTCCGACGAGGAACTGATCGAAGCGGTCCGGTTCCTCGGGGAGACCGCCAACCCGCCACGCCCCTTCGACGACGCCCACCCGACGATGACCCTGGCGCTCGGCAGCCGTTTCCGGCTGCACGCCATCGGGTTCGGGTTGAGTCACCGTCCCTCCGTCATCATCCGCCAGCACACGTTGACCTCGGTGACGTTGAAGGAGCTGGCCGACGACGGCATGCTGCCCGTTCCGGTGGCCCGGCTTCTCGCCCAGGCCGTGCTGGCCCGCAAGTCGATAGTGATCTCCGGTGACCAGGGAGCGGGGAAGACCACCCTGTTGCGTGCCCTGATCGCGGAGATCCCGCCGAACGAACGATTCGGAACCCTGGAGACCGACTACGAGTTGCTGACCCATCTGCAACCCGGGCGGCGCAACATGCTGGCCCTCCAGGCGAAGGTGGGGCTCGGGGAACAGCAGGGCGACCGGCACGTCGGGGAGTGGACCGTGGCGGATCTCATTCCCGAGGCGCTGCGGCAGAACCTGTCCCGGCTGGTGGTCGGGGAGGTCCGGGGCGCCGAAGCGGGGGCGATGTTCGAGGCGATGCAGGCGGGTGCCGGTACTCTCTCGACCACCCACTCGCACTCCGCCCCTTCCACCATCGACCGCTTGGCGGCCCGTGTCGCGTTGGGCGGGGTACTGAGCGTCGAGGAGGCGATGCGACAGATCGCCCACAACATCAATTTCATCGTCCACGTGACCCTGCGCGACGACACCTGGCGCGGCGGTGTCAGGCGACGTTTCGTCAGCGAGGTGCGACAACTGACCGGGGTCGTCGAGAACAACCGTCCCACCACCCACCTCGTCTATCGATCCGATCCGGATCCACTGTTCCAGCCTGAGGCGACGATGTCGGCCGAGCTCTCGGCGTTCCGGGAGGCGTCATGGGACCGCTGATCGCCGCGGGGAGCGGGGCCCTGATGGTCGCGGGGGTGATCCTGTTGACGGCGGGACTGAGACGCCACGTGCCGACCGTTCCGGAATCCCGGCCGCTGCCGTCCCGGGCGGTGGCCCGCTGGCGGACCATGGGCACGAGGCGTCGGCTCTGGGTCGGCCTCTGTGTGGCCGCTGGCGTCGTGACCGGGGTCTGGACCGGTTGGCTGGCAGCGGTCGCCCTGGTCCCGTTGGTGCTGCTCGGAATCCCCTACCTGTTGAGCGAACCACCGAACCCGGAGGTCGAGGTCCTCGCTGCCCTGGACCGCTGGTTGCGTTTCCTCGGACCCTCGATAGCAACCGGGAAATCGATCCGGGACGCGATCATAACCACCCGTGGCCAGGTTCCCGAGGTGTTGACGACGCCCGTCGCCCGAGCGGTTGCCCGACTCGACCTGGGGTGGACCACCCGGGACGCCCTGATCGCGATGGCCGATGAACTCGACTCCGCCGACGCCGATGGGGTGCTGGCGGCCCTGGCGATCGCTTCCTCGCGAGGCGGGGTCGGTGCCCGGGCCATGCTCGCCGCACTGGCGGAGAACACCCAGATGCGGTTGCGCACCCTGCGCGAGATCGCAGCGGAACGCGCCAAACCCCGGGCCGTCGTACGGCAGGTCGTGGGCATCACATTCGCGATCCTCGTAGTGGTCCGGTGGCTGTCCCCCGGTTACTTCGCTCCCTACGGAACACCCACCGGGCAGATCCTGGCGCTGGCGCTGACCGTCCTCTACGTGGGGGCGCTGTTGACACTTCGCCGCAAAACCCTGCCAAAACCATCTGCCCGCTTCCTGAAGGGGAACTGACATGGGAACCCTGGGACCGCTCTTGGTGGCGGGAATGGCGACCGGAGCAGGTGTATTCCTGGTCATCGTCGGTACCCTTCGCGCCCCCGTCCGCCTGGCTGACGCCCTCGCCGCCCTGGACGGAACAGTTCCCGAGGCGCGGGAGACACATCCGGAGCAGCGGGGACTGGATGCGGTCGGCGAATGGCTGCACCGCACCCTCCGGTTGCCGATCACCCACAACCAGCAACGCCTTCTGCTGTTGTCGGGGAGAAGCGTCGCTGATTTCTTCGCGGAGAGGCTGGTGCTGTCCGTGACGGGACTGCTCACTCCCGCGATCTGGCTCGTCATGCAGCTGATCCTGGGGAACCCCACGACACCGGCACCCCTGCTCCTGGGACCGGTTCTGGGGGTCTGCGGTTACTTCCTGGCGGACCTGAGACTTTCCAGGGCGTCCCGGCAGGTGCGCAGGAGCACCTCCGAGGCGGTTCACACCTTCTTCGACCTGGTCGCCCTGGAACGTCTGGCCAATGCCTCCGCCACCCAGGCCGTCACCCAAGCGGCCACGATCTCCGATGCGCCGTTGTTCCGCCGCATGGCGGCAGGCCTGGAACGGTGTCGTCTGGAGCAGACCACCCCGTGGCGGGAACTGCACCGGATAGCGGACGAGTGGGACGTACCTGAGCTGGGTGATTTCGCCGACATCATGCGCCTGGAGGAGCAGGGGGCGGCACTCGCCGAGACCCTGCAGGCCAGGGTACGGGAACTCCGGGAGGGGCATCTGGCAAAGCAACGCTCACGGGCCCAGGCGGACACCGAGGCCCTCACCATCTGGATGACCCTGCCCGCGCTGATTCTCGGCCTGGCTTTCATCATCCCGCCGCTGTTCATCCTCGCCGGTCTGTGAGAACCGGCATGAAAAATCCTGTGGAAAACGGAGTTCACGACTCTCCACCGCCCAAAATGAAACCAGATAGGGAAGAAGGAACCATGTCCCCCTTGTTGATTCTCCTCCAACAGCAACTACACCTGCTGCTCCCTCCCCGACGGGACGAGCGCGGGCTGTCGCAGTCCACTGAGAACGCCATTCTCCTGGCGGGGGCCGTGACCATCGCCCTGCTCGTGGTCAGCGTGATCACGAAATTCGTGGAGGCGAAACTACCCCAGTGACCCCAGCCACCGAACCCTCAGGAAGGAATCCCGGCGTGAGACGAGTCGCAACGGCAATTGCCGCCGCCCTTCTGCTCGTCGCCCTGCTGTTGGGCGTGCCCTGGTTGCTGCTCTGCTGGGGTCGGCCGACCGACCTGGGGACGATCAATTGGGGAAGCCTGTTCCTGCGTCCCGATGACGGCCGGGTCACGCTGGGGGTGCTGTCGCTGGCGGGTTGGCTGGCCTGGGTGATGCTCGCCCTGACCACCGCGGGCGAGCTGCTGCACACCGTTTCGCGGGGCCGGATCCGGTTCCGAGTACCGGGCACGGGCTGGCTTCGTCCCGCCGTTGCACTGCTGGTGACAGCCGCCCTGTCCCCGGTGCTGACCGCGAACGCATCCCAGCCCCCGGCCGATGCGCCAGCAGCGATCACCGCCCCGGCCGAGATCCGACCCGAGGACTCCACCATGCCACCCACCCACACCGTCCGGCAGGAATCCGCCGAGTGGCGGGAGTACGAAGTGCAGTCGGGGGACGAGCTGTGGGACATCGCAGCGCGCGAACTCGGCGCCGGGGAGAGATGGCGCCAGCTCGTGGCCGCGAACCCGGGAATCGACATCGACCATCCCCCTCCCCCGGGAACGATCCTCCGATTGCCCATGACGGTGAGGGTGGAGCAGGGGGATTCCCTCTGGCACCTCGCGGAGCGACATCTCGGGGATCCCGAACGCTGGCCCGAGCTCCACGAGGCCAACCGGGACCGGGTCGCCGATCC
Source organism: uncultured Propionibacteriaceae bacterium (assembly GCA_938012815.1). Classification (GTDB taxonomy): domain Bacteria; phylum Actinomycetota; class Actinomycetes; order Propionibacteriales; family Propionibacteriaceae; genus Arachnia. The sequence goes on along the minus strand of CALLVV010000092.1, from coordinate 57 downwards.
CGACGAGATCGACACCGGCTGGGTGCTCACGCTGCCCGGGGCGGACGTTGCCGCCCC